>JBKJSI010000794.1:0-8201 GCA_046595915.1 Pirellulaceae bacterium | reverse complement strand
ATCATTCCTCTTTTCGTAAAGAGGAGATGTAGATTGGCACAATGGAGCAAGAATTCTGGGCAAAAAGACTACGGGAGGCGTTTGACCTTGAGATTCTTGTAATAAACCGTGCTGCCCGGGTCGTGCGCCTGGAGAGCGAAGGTGCCTTCGGAGAGGGCGGGCTGGGCTTTGCCTTCGGGCTGCTTGTAGTCAACGACGGTTTTGCCATCGATCTTCACAACGACGTGCTGGCCTTCGACGATGATTTCGTACTTGAAGTAGACGTCATCCTTGGCGGGCGCGGTGAGCACCTTTTCGGTGTTGTAGAGGCCGCCGGTCTTTTGGGGATCTGGCGTATAGGAGTTATTGACTTGGCACTCATAACCTTGCTTGGGCCACTCTTTCTCCTGAAACTTCGTATGGATGAAGATGCCGCCGTTACTGTGATCTTTCGTCATCACTTCCGCTTCGAAGTGGAAGTTCTTGAAAGGCTTGCCGTCGCCGACATAAAAAAGGTGGCTGCGCGAGCCATTGGCGACGAAGGCGCCATCTTCGATTTTCCAGGCTTTGTCATTTTCGTTGATCTTCCAGCCATCGAACGTTTTGCCGTCCGACATTTGGATCCAGCCATCTTTTTCGTCGGCGAGGAGTGGCGCTGCGCCGAGGATTGCCATTACACAAATTGCTAACGACCATTTACGAAACATAGAGAAGTCACCTACATGGAGGGAGAAAGCAAGTCAGGTCGCGTTTCGCGTTCATTGAAGGCGCAAAAGCGAAGCCGATTCGGAAGGGCCAGTTTGATTCCCCAGCCTATGGCTGTAAATCCGCCACTTACCTTTGGCCGCCATTTTAACCAGATTGCCGGGCTTCTGTCGTTGAATTCACCGAAAATGCTCCAGATGCCAGCACTAGGGCGGCGAATGCTATCGTTTCCAAAACCGATCTTGCCCCTCTCCCCCCCCGGTCCCTATTCTTCCCGTTCCGCCAGCTAGGCTTGCGGTCTGCGCTGCTTGTCGCCATGACAGGCTCGCGCTGGAAACTTGCTTTGGACGACAGGGAGGTCGACCATGCTCGATCGAATTTCACGCTCCATTTTATGGTTCATTCTCTTGGCGATTGGCCTGCTGCCTACCTTGGCGGCGGCTCAGGAGGCGGAGTGGATTTGGTCGCCTGATCACTCCAAAGATGCGGTTCCGCTGAAGGCGGTTTGTTATTTTCGGCGGACGATTGCGCTGCGGTTGCCTGATAAGGCGACGCTCACGATCGCGGCGGATGATGAATATGTTTTGTATGTGAATGGCAAACGACTCGCTTCGGGCTCGAATGTGAAGCGGCTCGATGAGCATGATCTCTCCGAACATCTCGTGAAGGGAAGCAATGTCATCGCCGTCCAGGCGACGAATAAATCAGGCCCGAATGCGGCGCTGGTGGCTCGGCTAATGATCAAGGAAAAAGACTCGGGTTGGACTTCCTACTCGTCGGGCGCATCGTGGAAATGCACGAATTCGCCGTTTCCGCTTTGGTACACGCAGCTTTACAACGATCGTCTTTGGAAGATGTCGCAGAGCTTCGGTAAGCTCGGTGAGACATCGCCTTGGGATCGACGCGAGGAAGTGAAGAAGGAAGATGTCCATCTCGCGGAGCGCTTCACTTGCAGCCCTGAGTTTGAAGTGCTGAAGGTGGTTGAGGGAGATAAAGCGGGTTCGCTGATTGCGATGACCTTCAATGAGTTTGGTCACATCATCGCTTCGCGCGAGGGTGGGCCGCTGGTGATGGTGCATGACAGCAAGAAAGATGGCGTGCTCGATTCGATTCGCGTTTGTTGTGAAAAAGTGAAGTCGGCGCAAGGCCTGCTCTGCCTCAATGGCGAGATATTTGCGATTGGCGAAGGGGACGAGGGCACCGGCCTTTATCGCCTCACCGATAAAGATCGTGATGGCAATTTTGAGACTTCGCGTTGCTTGCTTAAGTACAGCACGACGCATAATGAACATGGCCCGCACGGCATTGTGCTTGGCCCCAATGGCATGATTTATGTCATTGCCGGCAATCACTCGCATGTGAATGCGGAGTTTGCCCCGAGTAGTCCTTATCAACATCCTTATGAAGGCGATTTGATTACGCCGCGCTACGAAGACCCAGGCGGACATGCCAAGGATGTCAAAGCGCCTGCGGGAACGATCATTCGCACCGATATCGAAGGCTCAGTCGTTGAAGTCGTGGCTGGCGGCATTCGCAATGCCTATGACATGGCCTTTAACGCTGATGGCGAATTGTTTTTCCAAGATTCCGACATGGAGTCGGACCTTGGGACTCCTTGGTATCGCCCAACACAAGTATTCCATGTGATCGCCGGCGCCGATTTCGGCTGGCGAAGTGGCTGGTCGCGGATGCCCGAGCATTTCATTGATAACGTTCCGCCGATGATCGACACCGGCCGCGGCTCACCTACCGGTGCAGTCGCCTACGACCATTTCATGTTCCCCGCCCGATATCATGGCGCCCTCTTTTTGGGCGACTGGTCGGAAGGCCGAATCCTGGCCGTCAAGCCAAAGAAAGTCGGCGCGGGATATAGCGCTACGACGGAGGTTTTCCTTGAAGGACAGCCGCTCAACGTCACCGATCTTGAAGTCGGGCCTGATGGCTCGCTCTATTTCACCACGGGCGGGCGCGGAACTAGCGGCGGTGTCTACCGAGTGCGCTGGAAAGGGACGATTCCGGATAGCGTTTCCAATTTGGGAACCGGCATCAGCCCCGTCATTCGCCAACCACAATTTCAAAGTGCTTGGGCACGGCAGCGCATCGCTGTTGAACGCAAGAAGATTGGCGACAACTGGGATCGTTTGATCCGCGGCGTCGCCACCAATCAATCGAATCCGCCCTATTATCGCACCCGTGCGCTCGACATCATGCAACTCGTTGGTCCTGCGCCGGCGACGGAATTGCTCGTTGACCTTGCCCAAGACAAAAGCGAAGCGGTGCGCGCCAAAGCCGCGGAGCTGATGGGCTTGCATGCCAGCGAGGGCACCCGCGATCAACTCATCTCGCTCTTATCAGACTCCAACCGCTTTGTCCGCCGCAAAGCGGCCGAAGCCCTGCTTCGCGCGGAACAGGTCGCTCCACCAGAGAAGATCATTCCGCTACTTGTTACCGATGATCGAGCCGAGGCTTGGGCTCTGCGCCGCTTGCTCGAGCGCTGTGACGCGGCAACTTACAAGTCTTTGGTGCTCGAATCGCAGGAGCATCGCGTCCTCGTTCAAGGCGGGCTCGCGCTGATGATCGCCAGTCCGGACAAAGCGACCGCTATCGATCTCTGCACCCGCGCGAGCGATTCGATGAAGGGTTTTGTCAGCGATCAAGACTTCGTCGATTTGATGCGACTACTCGAAGTCTGCATGATCCGCGGCGGCATTGGTCGCGATGACTTGCCAGATCTCGGTAAGCAACTCGCCGAAGAATTCCCCGCCGGCGATCATTTGATCAATCGCGAATTGATGCAGCTGCTTGTTTATCTACAAGAAGGGTCCGCTATCGATCGCTATCTTGCGTATCTTGATTCCGATGCGCCTGATGTGGAAAAATTGCATGTCGGCCTGCAACTACGCTATCTCACGGAAGGCTGGAAAGATGACCAAAAGCTCCAGCTACTCGAATTCTACGAACGGGCGATTGCCGTAAAACATGGCGGCGGCTATTCGAACTACATCACCCTCGCGAGCCGTGATTTCGCGAAAACGTTGAGCATGGAAGAAGCTCGTCTGGCGATTGCCATGGGCGATGAATGGCCCAGCGCCGCGCTTGGAGCCCTTTATACGCTTCCTGCCACGCTCGACAGCGTGACCATCGATCACCTGAAGCAACTCGACCAAAAAATCGTGGCGAAAAACGACGATCTCCATCGCCGACTGAAGGTCGGCATCGTGGCGGTCATGGCGCAGAACGCGGATGAAAACTCATTCGCCTACCTGCGTGAAGCCTGGAAGGGCGACGCCGACCGCCGTGCATCGATCGCCATGGGCCTTGCCCAAGCCCCGGGCGGCGAGAATTTTGAACTCGTTTGCCGCAGCATTCCGCTCCTCGATTCCTCGGCGGCGCGTGATGTGATCAACAAACTCTGCGAGTGCGAAGAGAAATGCGATGACTCCGAGGTCTTCCGCCAACTCATCATTCGCGGCCTCGAATTCCAGGAAGAGGGCGGCATTGAAGTGCTCACGCTGCTCCAGAAATGGTCGCCCGAGCAAGTGGATGATCAAAGCAAGCCAACGGCGGAACGACTCGCGGCTTGGCAAAAGTGGTATGCCGATCTCTTTCCTGATCGCCCGCCGGCGGAATTGCCTAAGGCTGCGGCTGAAAATAAACACAATCTGACGGAGCTACTCAAACATCTCTCCAGTGATGAAGGCCGCCGCGGTTCGAACTCCAAAGGCTCAACCATCTATGCGAAAGCAAACTGCGCAAAATGCCATAAGCTAGGCTCGCGCGGCGAAGGCGTTGGTCCCGATCTGACGAACCTCAGCAAGCGGTTCACCAAGAAAGAAGTCCTCGAATCGATCCTCTTCCCTAATCACGTCATCTCCGATCAATACGCGTCGAAGACCTTGACGCTGAAAGATGGAAGAACATTGAGCGGAATCGTGGGAAGCGGCAGCGCCGGCGAAACGACCGTCACACTCAACGATGGCTCGAAGAAAACCGTGAAGGATGATCAAATCGAAACGACATCACCTTCGCGAATCTCGATCATGCCGGAAGGCCTTCTCAACGCTTTCACTCCGCAAGATATTTCCGACCTCATGGCCTACCTTGGCATGATTGAGGTGGAAACTCTCGCCCGGAAGATTAACGATTCGGATGAGACAATTCGCTAGGTAACCGTGATCGATCATTTCCCCGGCGGTCGGCAAACCGCCGGGGAAATACGCTTCTCGCCGCTGCGCGCCGCACTTCCCTCGGCGCCCACTGCTAGCAGCGGCTGCTAAACTGTGCCGTCACTCCCACCGCTCCTTACGGCTTTGTCGTTACTTCAGTCGATACACGCAGGAGTGGAAGATTCGGAGCGCCCGCAATAGCGGATGAACTGCGCCGATTCCCCACTCGATTCCTTTTCCCGCAAGGACCGCTGCGCCCCCGATCGGCGCCGCGCTGTCGACGTGGAGCAATTGCATGCGCAAAGCACGAATGGGCCTCCTGTGTGCCTCAGTTACCTTGGGGATGGCCGTAACATCCAGCGTCTTTGGCGAAGACCTGCTTTGCAAAATTCACCAGGGCTATGAACGGAATCGCTGGTGGCCGCAGCCCTTCACGGAAATCGATCGCAGCTCGGTGAAGAATGCGTTCTGCATCAACATCGACCACGGCTATCGCAAACAAAACACCCTCGTCGATCAGCTGTTCGACAACGAAACCCAGCAGCTCAACACGGCGGGCGAATCGTACGTGCGAATGATCGTCACCCGCTCGCAAGTCTCGCGGCGTGAGGTTTACGTCGTTCGCGGCCCCTCCGAAGAAGCCACGATCGCCCGTATCGACTCCGTTCAACAAGCCGTTTCCAAATACGCGCCACGGGGCAGCATGCCGAGCGTGACCATCAGTGATCGAGTTCCGGCGCTCAGCCAGGGTTCGCTCACCGATGTGATTCGCCGACAATATGATTCCTCGACAGTCGCTCCTCGCATTCCGGCGGTGGAAGGTTCCTCCAGTTCCGGATCGAGTTCGGGTAGCTAGCAACGCTCGGTTGCCGAGAAGCCAAAAGATTCACTCAATCGCCGACCCGCCATCTACCGATGGAGAGGGCCAGCCCGTGGCTTGTCGCCGCGATCGTTGACAGCAGTGCTGGAGTTTCAGCCATCCGATCATTCGCTCACGAGGCGGATCATGAAAAAGAATAGCAAAGCGAAGTGGATGGCAGTAGCGATCGCCGCATCTTGTGCGGGTTGCGCGACGGGCTCCGGGGCCAAGTCGCCTGGTTTCTTCGCGTCGATGATGAGTCCGTTTTCCAGCGTCGCCGCCAACAAGCCCGCACGGCCTGAAGACCACGAGGACGCGATCAGCCTCAACAAGAAGCCCAAACCGACGGCGGATTTTTTCATCGCGGCGGGCAAACTAGCTTATTCGCGTGGCGACAAAGCCAACGCGAGAGCTCAGTATGAACATGCAATTAAAATTGAACCGAAAAACGTCCGGCCGCACCTCTACTTAGCACAGCTTTACGACGAGATGCAGATGCATTCGGAAGCTGAGCAAGTCCTAACAGGCGCAGTTTCGATTGCGCCTATGGACCCGACACCACTCAACGATCTTGCTGTCTGTTTGATGAAGCAGCAGCGTTATGACGAAGCAATCGACTATCTGCAACAGGCGATTACACTTCGTCCACATCAAAATACGTATCGCAACAATATCGCCGAAGTGCTTGTCAAAGCGGGGCGACCGCGGGAAGCGTTTGACCATCTAACGGTGGTACATTCCGTTGCCGAGGCGCACTACAATATTGGGTACTTGCTGCGACAAAACGGCGAAATTGAGCCTGCCCGACAACACGCCATCGCGGCACTACAAGTCGACCCTGGTATGAACGTCGCTCAACAATTACTTACCGAACTCGGCGGTGGCAACCCGCACTCTACTGTTCACCAGGCATCGCGTCCCGTCGCAAAAGAAGTCGCCGCACCTCGCAATTTGCGGGCCCAGGCGCCAGCGATCGAATCCGAAGCGGAAGGGGTCGAGATCAAAGTCGCCCCCAAGAAGCCCGGCGGCTATTACGAAGGCCTAGAAAAAGAAGACGAGCAAGCCGCTCCGCCCGCCGAAGTGCTCGCCCGCAAGCCGGCGGCAAAAACCGGCCGAAAATCGACCGCTGAACTCAGAGCCCGAATTGAAGACAGCTCGACGCCAGTTCTGCGCTAGGCTGAAAAATGATCCGGGCAAACTTGGCGGTGTGACCTGCACGGTCACTTGAGCAACTTCTATCATATCGCAAGCGAAGTCGACGCCGACTCGCTTTGATAGACCTAGCCGCGCATCTAAAGTCTTCGACCATGAGCCAACCCGTTTCGGGCGACACGATCTTAAAGCAACTTCAGTGGCGATATGCCGTCAAGAAGTTTGATCCGTCCCGCATCATCAGCGAAGAGGACTGGTCAGCGCTCGCAAACTCCCTGGTGCTAACGCCGTCGTCATTCGGGTTACAGCCGTGGCGCTTCTATGTGGTGACGGAGCCGCAAACCAAAGCCAAGCTCCCCGCAATTTCCTGGGGCCAAACTCAGGTCAACGACGCCTCACATGTGATCGTGATGGCCACTCGAAACGGTCTCACCGAGGTCGATATCGACCGCTATATCAACCGCATTTGCGAAGTACGCGGCGGGCTCCCCGAATCGCTGCTCGGCTTCAAGAAAATGATGGTCGGAAGCCTGATCCGAAACGAAGTCGGATTTGACATCAACCACTGGGCCGCTAACCAGGTTTACATCGCGCTCGGCCAGTTCATGGCGGCAGCGGCCATGATGGGAATCGATACTTGTCCCATGGAAGGCATCGTTCGTGAAAAATACGACGAGCTTTTAGGCCTCACCAAAGATGGATACGCCACCAGCGTCGTCTGCGTCGCGGGCTATCGCTCCGCGGACGACAAATACGCAGCGATTCCCAAAGTCCGATTCGCGACGGAACACGTCGTGGTGCCCGCGCGAGCGATCTAATCCCGCACGGCGCTGACAATCACGCGAATCACAATTCCGATCACAACTGCTATCGCGGTCAAACCGCCGCCGCCCAAAACAAAATAACCTACCAACGCACCGCCCGGGGCATATTTCTTTTGACCGCCGGGGCCCTCTTCATATGCCAAAAATGCGCGGCAATGAGGACAACGATCGCCTGCCTTCACGGACTTCGGCAGCTGCTTGTTGCAGGCAGTACAAAAATAAGTCTCTTCAAAACCCGGCCCATTCGGTCCAAATACGGGGCCTGCCGGCGGCCCAAAGCTGGGTGGGCCGACGTTGGGTGGGCCAGAACTGGGCGGACTCGAATAGCCCCCCGGCGGTGCATACCCTCCCGGGGGTGGTCCGCCAAAGTCTCCGGGGCCGCTCGGCGGTGCGGAGTAGTTTGGCGGTGAAGAACTACCTCCCGGGGGGCCAAAGCCGCCAGGCGGTGCTCCGCTCGGTGGCGACGAATACCCTCCCGGTGGCGATCCGCTGGGAGGAGAGGAATACCCTGGCGGA
>JBKJSI010000476.1:0-2945 GCA_046595915.1 Pirellulaceae bacterium | reverse complement strand
ACCACCCGCTCGGCTGGCTTGGCAGAAGCCGGCGGCGACCAGAATTGAGTGACTTGCGGCAACCACCGATCTCGATAAAACCAGCCCGCGCTCGCTCCCCCAGCAACGACGACCAATAAAACAAGCCATCCCCATCTGGCGCGCTTCGGCACAGTCGCGTTAGGTGATAACGAAGCGTTAAGCCGCGACTGTTCTTGATCTATCGGATGGTCAGGAACTCGTTCCGTGCTAACACGGCCAGCTGGCTGCGGGGGACGAGTCTGAATCAGATTGGGTAGAGGAGCAGGAGGAGAGCTGGAAGTGTCCTTAGACATCTCGTGAATACCTTACAGCGGGAGGGCTGATGGGCGGCAGAGGGTGGGGATCTTCAACCGGTGGGGGAATACAAAAACGTTGTCGCGCGGATGCCTAGTTCTATCATCAGACCATAAAGTGTAATTCCCAACCTCTGCCATTCGGCATATAGCCAGCTTAGAGCTACATGAAGTCCAATAAATAACCGCTCGCCATCGCTATTCCTGGTGCAATTACCTACGAAAACATACCGCTCATGGGGCGTTTTTGGCCATCAAGCAAATGGCAATGCCCGCTATAAACCTCCCGCAATCGGAGTTCGCGGGTTAAAGTTGAATGATTGAAGTTCCGGTTGTGACCTTTCTCTCCAAGGCGCGGAAATGGCCTCTCAGCATCATCAGTTATGGAGATGGGAGCTCCACCGGAACACGCTACAAATCGCGATCGCGATCGTTTTGCTTCTTACTTCAGGTTCAACGCCAGCGATTGCCCTTGATCCTGAACGCCCGTTGTCACAGTCGCTCTTGCGAATCTGGCAGTCACAACAAGGCCTGCCCCGCGCGGCCATTTTTTCCATTCGCCAAACCAGCAACGGCTACCTCTGGCTCGGAACCCAGTCGGGCCTTTATCGATTCGATGGCGTCCGCTTCGTGCCGGGCCTCATAGAAACCAAAGAGCAACATCAAGCGCCGGTTCGTCCCTGGATTCAAGATATCGTTGAAGATCACAACCACGATCTTTGGGTGGCCACCGATGGCGACGGCTTGATCCAGCTCAGTAATGGCACTGCCATTTCGCAGCGCCGTGTGAATGGCTTACCTTCAGACAATGTTCGTTGCTTGCTGATCGATCGCCAAGGCGCGCTTTGGATTGGAATGGAGAACGGACTCGCACGACTTCAAAACGGGAAACTAGATACCTTCTCCGATGATGGTTGGCTTGAAAGGCAAGTTCGAGCGTTGAGTGAGGCGACTGACGGGACAATTTGGATTGGATTCAATGATCGCCAAATTTGTTCGTGGGATGGCGTGCGCTTTCAGCACGAGGCCTCCCATACAATTCCACAACGAGGGACCATTACCTCCATCTACGCTGGAACTGATGAAAGCCTCTGGATCGGAACCACAGAAGGACTTTTTCGAAGTCTCGACACAACAGATCGAACATTCAAAGCAGTCGCCGGACTGGAAACCGACGCGATTTATGATCTAGCGCCGGCGAAGAATGGCGACCTCTGGGCCGGAACCAAAGAGGGCTTGTGCCGCATCCAAGGCGATCGCATCGATCGATTTCAAACCAAAGATGGCCTATCACAGAGCACGGTCTACTCCCTCTGCGAATACCACGAAGGGAGCCTCTGGGTTGGCACCAAGCATGGCCTAAACCAACTTGCCGACCGACGCACGCTTCTGCCATTTACAACAAGCGAGGGCCTCCCCAGTAATGACACCGGCCCGATTCTTCAAGATTCAGAAGGACATATTTGGGTCGGCACGCTCGATGCCGGCTTAGCCAAATTTGATGGCCATCGGTTTGCCAATGTCGCATCTGCGCCCAGTAGCTTGCCCAGCAATACGATTCTCTCGTTCGTCGATGGCGGCGCAGAGGGCCTATGGATCGGAACTGACAAAGGACTCTGTAAATTTCGCGACGGACACGTCATGGATCGCTTTACCCAAGCGGAAGGCCTCCCATCCGACTCCATACTTTGTCTTGGCCGCGATCGCAGCGGCAAATTGTGGGCGGGCACAACCGCCGGATTGTCGGAGTTTCGCGAGGGGCGATTTCATAAGCCCGAAGGATCGAGTGCGGCAATCTCCGTCCCGGTGCATTCCCTCGTTGATTGCGGTGGTGAATATCTAATCGCAGCGACCGTTAACGATGGTCTGTTTCGTGTCGTCGAGGGAAAGCTCGAACCGCTATTAAATATAGGTGAAATCAAAAACGTCGAAACCATTTACGTCGACGAGCACAAACTTCTCTGGATCTCCATTCGCGGCGCCGGTCTCGCTCGGTTCGATGGAGACAAGCTAATTCGCTACACCGTTAAAGATGGCTTGTATGACGACGAAATCTTCGGCATCACCGGCGATGATCGAGGCCGATTATGGATGGCTTGCAGCCGAGGAATCTTCGCGGTCGCGGCGAGCGACCTGAGCAAGTTTGCAAATGGCGAGCTAACCAAGTTCAGCAGCACACCCTTTAGCCCAACCGACGCCCTGCGAACCATCGAATGCAAAAGCGGCGTGCGACCAGCGGTTTGGAAAATGAACGACGGGCGCATCTGGTTTTCCACGATTCGCGGGATCATTGTGGTTGATCCGGAGCGATCGAGCCGTCCCTTTCCTCAACCCAAGGTTCTCATTGAGGAAGTTCGAGTCAACGGGGAGGAGGTCAGCGCCTCACAGATGCGTCAGCTGAGACCGGGCCGCAACAATCTTCAATTCCAGTACACCGCACTGAGCTTCGCCGCGCCGAGCCGCATCACTTTTCGCTACAAGCTCGAGGGCTTTGACAAGGATTGGATCGAAGCCGGACTTCGGCGCGAAGCTTTTTACACGAATCTGACGCCGGGGGACTATCGATTTCGAGTTCAAACTGTCAACGCGGATGGTTCCGGCAACGAAGCCGCTGAGTCCATTGTTTTCACG
>JBKJSI010000449.1:0-5370 GCA_046595915.1 Pirellulaceae bacterium | reverse complement strand
CCCAGTGCCCGAGTCCGCCGAAGTCATCACCCTCGGCGAACGCATGACGCCGCTACTCCCCTGCCCTCGCCTCTCCGAAAAATTCGGCGCCCGCGTCACGATCAAAGACGAGTCAATCCTCCCCACCGGCAGCTTCAAATCGCGCGGCCAGACTCTCGCGATCACGATGGCCAAGCACTTCGGCGTCAAACGCGTCGCCATCCCCACCGCCGGCAACGCAGGCGGCGCCATGTCCGCCTACGCCGCCCGCGCCGGCATGGAGGCCTACGTCTTCATGCCCGCCGATACCCCCGTCATCAATCAATACGAGTGCGCAATGGCAGGCGCAAAAACCTACCTCGTCAACGGCCTGATCACCGACTGCGGCAAAATCGTCCGCGAGGGCAAGGCGCCGATGGACTGGTTCGACATCTCGACGCTCAAAGAGCCCTACCGCATCGAAGGCAAAAAAACGATGGGCCTCGAACTCGCCGAGCAACGCAAATGGCGCCTGCCCGATGTGATTTTGTACCCCACCGGCGGCGGCACCGGCCTCATCGGCATGTGGAAGGCGTTCAATGAGCTCCGCGAAATGGGCTGGCTCGAAAGCGAAAAAATGCCTCGCATGGTCGCCGCGCAATCCACCGGCTGCGCCCCCATCGTCCGCGCGTTTGACGCAGGCGAAAAGCACGCCAAGCCCTTCGAAAACGCGGCAACGATCGCCAGCGGCATCCGAGTTCCCGCCGCCGTAGGCGATTTCATGATCCTAGATGCCGTCCGCCAAAGCGGCGGCCTAGCGATCGCAGTGGAAGAGGCCCGTCTGAAAGAATGGCTGCACCTAACTGTAAGCCGCGAAGGCATCAGCCTCTGCCCCGAATCCGCTGCGTGCGTTGGGGCCTTGGAATTCCTCCGCGCGAAGAGCTGGATCAAGCCCGACGAAGAAGTCGTGATGTTCAACACCGGCGCGCTCCAAAAATATCCCGAAGCCATAGCGACGAGCCTGCCGTGCTTGGCGAAAGACGCCGCCCTAGATTGGGCGCGAATCTCAACGGGGAAATAGCCGCCTGAGCGAATCGCCAATCACGGTTCAGTTCTTCTCGCCAATGCAATACAAGTGCGTTTCGCCGCGAAGAAAAATCTCATCTCCTTCGATGGCGGCCGAGGCACTCACAGGTTCATCGAGACGATTCACCGCAACCAGTTTTGAAGTCGGTTCATTGCTAAGCACCATCGTGGTTCCCGCAAGATCGGTAACATAAATATTGCCATTCGCGGCGACCGGCGATGCATAAATGTTGCCCAAGTGTCCCAGTCGAATGGTCCCGGGCTGATCCTTTCCACTCGGACCATGCACCCGCGTCATCACATTTTGATAGTGCGTCAGAAAATAGAGCGTATCGACATAAAGCAGCATCGAGGGGACATAAGGCGTACTTCGCGTCCGAGTCCAAGTCACATGCTTGGTGTCGGTTAGGTCACCTTTGGCACCCACCAAGTTGATCGCGATGAGAACCTTCTTTTCGTAACTACTCCCCACGTACAACATCCCGTTCGCATAGACAGGCGTCGCCACCACGTTTGACGACATTCCCCCACATTCCCAGAGAATTTCACCCGTCTCGAGGTCATATCCGCGAACGCGGTTGGTGCCGCAAACGACAATTTCAGGTCGCTCCACTCCGTCGCTGTTCTTGCGTTCGATGACAATGGGCGAACTCCAAGAGGTATCTTCCTGGCGTTTCTTGCGCCAACGATCTTTGCCCGTTCGTTTATCCAAGGCAACGAGAAAAGAACCGTCTTCATGATCCCAATTCACGATCAGAGTATCGCCATAGAGGGTGGGCGACGCCCCGAGGCCATGACCATGTTTGGTATGCAGCGGCCCAAATTGGCGCTCCCAAACGACTTCCCCTTTGAGGTTAAGGCAATAGACTCCCTGCGCGCCAAAATTGGCAAACACAAATTCACCATCCGTAACCGGGGAAGCCGAGGCTAAGCTGCCGGTGAAGTGACCCGCTTCAAGCGGCGCCTCTTCTCGAACAACCTTTTTCCAAAGAATTGCCCCATCACGACGATCAACCGCGATCACCACAAATTGGTACTTGCTGTCAATCGGCGAATTGTCGTGTTCGCCAGGTCGCCCACTCATGCGCGGCGGCAATTTAGGGCCGACAGGGATCGCGGCGGTAACAAAAACGTGCTTATCCCAAAGAACAGGCGAACTATGCCCCTTCCCAGGCAATTCCGTTTTCCAGCGAATGTTGCTCTTGCCAGACCATTCGACAGGCGGCTTTGCGTCACTTGCCACGCCCGTACCTTGCGGGCCACGCCATTGATTCCAACGAGCACTAGGACGCTTCTCGAGCTCTTGGCCTAGGCTGCAGGCTGGAAAAAAAGACACCCAAAACGCAATCGATAGAAAAAATCTGACCATTTCTCAGCCCTCCGTTGCTGATTGTACGCGGAATAACGGATATGGTTTGCGATGCCGTTTTGAGGAGCTTGGCTTGCCAAAGCTTGATGCCCCGCGTAATGCCCGCCCGCACAAACTAACACATTTGTTAGAATCCACGGACCAGACGTGTCCGCACAACGGGCGACACTGACGGCAAGGAACGCCACGCTGTTTTTGGGGCCGCCATGAAGCGCGAATTTTTGGGATGGAAGCGCCCGCCGCTACATTCCGCCGCCGATTGGCTGCTCGAAAAATACGCGAACGGCCCGACCTGGGATCTCTCCAGCGCGATCGTGGTCCTACCCACGAGCCGCGCCAGCCGTCGGCTGCTCGAACTTCTCGTCATTACCGCCGACGAAAAAAAACTTACCCTCTCGCCCCCGCGCATCGAAACGCTCGGCAACCTGCCCGAGCTGCTCTACGAACCGCGCTTCGCCTTCGCGAGCGACCTCGCGCAAACCCAAGCCTGGATCACCGCCCTCCGCACGACTCCCAAAGAGTCGCTGGCGAAAATCGTACCTCACCCCCCTGCCCCGAATGAACACGCGGCCTGGCGCTCCCTCGCGAAACTGATTCAAGGCACCCACCGCGAACTCGCCTCCGACAAAGTCACATTCGAAGACGCCGCCCGCGAGGCCCGAAAGCTCGACCAGGAGGAAGAGGCCCAGCGCTGGGAGGCAATGGACATCATCGCCCGACGCTACTTTGACACGCTCGACGCACTAAAACTCTGGGACCGCCAAACCGCGCGCCTCGTCGCCCTCGACAAGCACGAATATAAAACCGACAAAGACCTAATCCTGCTTGCGGCCGCCGACCTCAACATCACGCAGCGGCAAATCTTCGATCAGGTGAAGGACCGCGTCACGATCCTCACCGCGGCCCCGAAAGAGATCGCCGAAGGCTTCGATCAATACGGCGCCCTCGCGCCCGAATACTGGTGCGAATCAAATATCGCCCTCGACGAGCGCTCGATCCGGATCGTCAGCAAACCCGTCGACCAGGCCTTCGCCGCTGTAAAGCAAGTCGCCGACCTTGCCAAGACGCACCCCGCAAGCGACATGGTCATCGGCGTCGTTGACGCGGAGTTAACGGCCATACTCGAAGCCTCGCTCACCCAAGCCGGCGCCGAACCGCATCTCGCCGCAGGCGCATCGATCGCCCGCAGTTCGCCCTTCCTCCTTCTCCGCGCCATCGCCGACTGGCTTAACGACGCCACCGGCCGCAACCTCGCCGCACTCGTCCGCCATCCGCAAGTCTACGCCTGGCTCACGCACCACAACGCCCAATTCACTGCCGCAGTTACTTCCGCCGCGATTGAAGACCAATTGCCGGTCGCCGACCTTCTCACGATGCTCGACCGCTGCATCGTCAAACGTCTGGTCGAAGCAATTCCGCACACGACCGATAACCCCAAACAACTCGGCTTAGTCGCCGAGTTCGTTGCATCGATCGACGCACTCCTCGCCGACTTCACAGGCAAGCCGCGCCCGCTCAGTGAGTGGATCGCCCCCCTCTCAAAGCTGTTAGAAAAACTCGCGGCCGCCGATCCGCCAACCACCGAGTCGCAAATCGCCATCTGGCAAGCCTTCGCCGACGGCTGCGGAGCCGCTTGGGACCAGTGGCAATCGCTCGACGCTTCTCTAACGCCCAAAACCTCCGCTAGCGAAGCGCTCGACCTTCTCTGCGAGTCTCTCGAATCGGCCGCCGCGAACACCACGTACACCAAAAACGCCCTGCATCTCCTCGGTTGGCTCGATTTGCCCCTCGACGACGCGCCCGCCGCAGTCGTTACAGGTTTCAACGAAGGCCGCGTCCCCAGCGCCGTGCATGGCGACGTTTTTCTGCCCAACACCCTCCGCGTCGCACTAAAACTCACCGACAATCGCCGCCGACTCGCTCGTGATGCCTACGCACTTCGCCTCCTCGTCGAAACAAAGCAATTGCTCACGCTCATCGCTGGCCGTCTAGATAGTTCAGGCGACCCATTACTGCCGAGTCGCTTGCTCTTCTTCGACGAACCCGAAACCACTGCTCAGCGAGTGCGATCGCTCTACGCCAAAGGCAACGACGCCCCGCGACCTTGCCCGGCCCTCGCATCAGGCCTGGTGCTTCCCACGCAATCGGCCTTCAGCCGACCTGAGCCGCGACTCGATCGCATCCAAAGCGATTTCCCCAGGGCAATGCGCGTCACTAAATTCCGCGATTTCCTCACCTGCGGCTATCGCTATTACCTCAAGGAAATCGAGCGACTCGAAACGCTCACCGACGAGGCTGAAGAACTCGCCGCCAATCGCTTTGGCGACATCCTGCACGCCGTCCTGAGTGACTTCGGCGCTAATCCCAAAACTGCCGAAGAGCGAAACGCCCACAAGATCGAAGCGCACCTCAATGGCTTCTTGAACGCTCACATCGAAACCGCCGTCAGCAGTAAGCGCCATCCGGCCTTCGCCGTGCAACTCGAACAAATCCGCCTCCGCCTCCGCGCCTTTTCAATTTGGCAAGCCGAATGGCGACGGCAAGGTTGGGAGATCATTCACACGGAAGTCGATATCGGCGGCAAGAAGCAAGGCGCGCCCAAAGCCCAACTCATCGTCGATGAATCGCCCGTCGAACTCCTCGGCCGCATTGATCGCATCGATCGCAAAATGAACAAAGATGGCAAAGAGGAGATTGTCGTCTTCGATTACAAAACGAGCGACGAAGCGAAAACACCGGAAAAGGCCCACGAAAACAGCTCCCGCAAACCGGGCGTCGAGCGCTGGCGCGATTTGCAGCTTCCGCTCTATCAAATCCTTGCCGAATCGCTCGGCTACAGAGAGTCCGTCAAGCTTGGCTACATCGTCATTCCGAAAAAGGGCGACGATGTAGCCAAGCTTGACGGACTCTCTGTAGCCGAGCGATTCGGCAAGGATTTGATAGAGCGGAAGCTGCAA
>JBKJSI010000275.1:0-6517 GCA_046595915.1 Pirellulaceae bacterium | reverse complement strand
GTGGCGAAGCGGGCTTCGCAGCTGCTGTCGGTTTCGGGGAAATCGAAGCTGGCGAGAAGCGGCGTGATGAGCGAGCGTTTCACATGGATGTAGATGCTGCGGCGGGCTTGTTCCTCGGGCGTCGATTTGCCCCAGCCGCTACCCGGCACCGATTGGCCTTCAAGGACTTCTCGCTGGATTTCGGGGTAAATGCTCGGCCCGAACATCGCCAAATTCAGGTCGCCGCTAAGCGAATGAATGCTGTCGCGCACTTCTTCACCGCTGAGGCGCCGCACGTCGACTCGCCAAAAGAGATCATTGGCCGGGTCTTTTTTGAGTGCGTCGGCGTTGCCCTCGGAGGACATTTGATAGGCACTGCTGAGCATAATCTTTTTATGCAGGGCCTTCATCTTCCAGCCGCCGCCGATCAGTTCGGTGGCCAGCCAGTCTAGGAGCTCAGGATGCGTAGGCGGCGTGCCGAGGCCGCCGAAATTGTTGGGGCTGCGGGCGAGGCCGCGGCCGAAGTGTCCTTGCCAAATGCGATTGGCCATTACACGGGCGGTGAGCAGGTTTTTGTCGGAGGCAATCCAATTTGCCAGCGCTGTGCGGCGATTGGAGGAATTGACCGCTTCCGGCGGCGCGGGAATCGCGAGCGGCTGGGGTTCAAAGAGCGACGGGAAGGCGGGATCGACTTTCGCGCCGGGGCTTTGCGGCGAACCGCGGCCCAGGACGAAAACGTCTGGAGCCTCGCGCCCGAGTTCTTTAACACAGAGCGCGCGATCGACATGGGTATCGACTTTCAGGTTGCGCATTTTCCGCGTGAGCTGTTCGTACTTCGCGAATTTCTCGTCACCCAATACTCGCTTGCCCATCTTTTTCTTCAGCTGAGCGATTGGCGTCGGCTTTGGGCCTTCAGCCGATTTGCCAGATGCTTGTGATAGAGATCGCATGTTAAAGCCGGGGCCCGACCAACTCAGGTCGAGGCCTTTGCCGCCGTCATATTGGAAGTAGTCCAGGCGGATAGGGTAGCGGCCCGCGTCTAGCGTCTGCGTCGTTCGCTTGGGCTCGCCGATGCCGTGGATGCCGTCATACTCGATGATGACTTTGCCATCGATCGTGAGGCGGACGCCATCATCGGAATCGAGCCGGAATGCGTACTCGCCGGTCTCGGGAACAATCAGCGTGCCGTTGAAGACGAATCCGAATGCCGACTCGCGCGTCGCTGGCGCGAGGTCGAACTTTCCTTGTTCGAGCTTTCCTTCGTCTTCGAACTTGAGGGTGTCGAAGTCGGGCAATTTTTCCCAGGTGTCGCGGTAGAAGCGGTAGGTCAGGTCGTCGATGTCGGCCTTGCTCGTGCTCTCGGTCATCGCGAGTTTGCCGTTGAACTCTGTCTCGAGCGCGGAGATTTCTAACTGCAGAGCGTTTCGCTCTGCGTGGCGTTTGGCGACGGTTTCGGCGTGGGCGCTTCGCTCGGCTTCCGAGTTGAAGATCGGCGTTTCGATGTTATCGCCACTCGTTTGCATTGGCGCCAAGTTGCGGAAGAACGCGACGAGCTGGTAATAATCCTTCTGCGTGATCGGGTCGATCTTGTGATCGTGGCAGCGGGCACAATTGAACGTGAGTCCGAGCATACCTTGGCCGACGGTTGTGACGAGATCGTCGTAGCCATCGAACATCGCCTGCGCGGGATCGGCGGGTTCGTCGTCCCACACGCCAAGGCGATAAAAGCCGGTCGCGATCAGGTCTTCAGAGGTGGGCTTTTCTTTTTCGTCGCCTGCGAGTTGCTGTTTGAGGAACTCGTCGAGCGGCTTGTCGGTGTTGAAGGAGCGGATCACGTAGTCGCGGTATCGCCAGGCGTGCGGCTTGGGGTTGTCGCGCTCGAAGCTGTTTGTTTCGGCGTAGCGGACGACGTCGAGCCACTTGCGAGCCCATTGTTCGCCGTAGTGCTCTGAGGCGAGGAGTTCGTCAATCAGCTTTTCCCAAGCGTCTGGCGAATCGTTTTCGACGAACGCTTTCACCTGCGCGGGCGTTGGGGGAAGGCCGAGGAGGTTGTAGTACGCGCGGCGGACGAGGTGGACTTTGCTCGCGCGGGGATTTGGCGCGAGGTTAGCGGCTTCGAGGTCGTGCAGGACGAAGGCATCGATTTCGTTCTTAGGCCAAGACTTGTCTTTGACCGTGGGCGTCTCGGGTTTGACGAGGGGGCGATAGGCCCAGTGCTTCGACCAGTTCGCGCCTTCCTTGATCCAGCGTTTCAGGGTCGCGACCTCGGCTTCGGTGAGCGGCTTGCCTTCGGGTGGCATCCGGGTTGATTCGTCGGTCGAGGTGACGCGGGCGATGATTTCGCTTTCATCTGGCTTGCCGGGGAGGATCGCGGCGACGCCTGATTCGGCGACGGCGAGGGCGCGAGCCTGGGTGTCGAACGCGAGGCCGCTTTTGCCTTCGCCGGGGCCGTGGCACTTCATGCATTTGGAGGCGAGGATCGGCTGGACATGGCGGGCGAAATCGAGCGGCTTAACGGGCGCGTTATCTTGGCCGCGCGCGGGCAACGCGAACGGGGCAGAAAGCAGCAGGAAACTGAGGCAAGCTCGCAGCATCTTGTTGGTCCGGAAGTTGGCGGGCGTCCGCGAGGCGAGAGTAAATACGGACGTGTTTTTAGGCGGGATGAACCGCTCTAGTTTACCCTAAAACGACCATTTTTCGCCACTATGCGCGGTTTACGGGAAATGCGACGACTTCGTCGATCTTTTTCGCACGCAGCAGGGCCATCAGCAGCCGGTCGACGCCCAAGGCTGTTCCGGCGCATGCGGGAAGGCCTGCGGCCATTGCATCGAGGAGGCGGCTTTCGGCGGGCAGGGTGCGCTTGCCGTCTTGCTCGCGCTCGTGGTTCGCGGCGGCGGCTCTTTGGGCGAGTGCGGCGGGATCGAGGAGTTCGTGGTAGCCGTTGGCGAGCTCGAGACCGTGATAGTAGAGTTCGAAGCGGCGCGCGACGGGTGTTCCATTTTCGGATGAAACCTGCGCGAGCGCGGCTTTGCTGGCGGGGAAATCGAAGACGATCGTTGGCGCTTCCAAATCAAGTTTGGGCTCGGCGAATTGCGTGCTGATCCAGTCGAGCCAGCTGTCGCGGTCGGCTAGCGGAATCTCCGGTGGCGCGGGCGATTGTTGTTTTGCCCAATCGGCGAGTTCTTGGGTGGCGGCGGTGTGAGGGTTTAGGCCGGTGGCGGTGCTGAAGAGTTCGCCGTACGAAATTCGCTTCACGGGCTTGGCGGGGCCGAGGGTGAAGTTCCACTCGGCGATGACGTGCGCGGCGAGGTCGGCGAGGAGGCTCATGCCGCGCTGGTAGTCGTCGCCGACGCGATACCATTCGAGCATCGTGAACTCGGGGTTGTGCAGGTCGCCTCGCTCGCCCGCGCGGAAGGCTTTGCAGATTTGGTAGATCGCGGGTAACTCCCCAGCGGCGAGCAGGCGCTTCATGCCGAACTCGGGCGAGGTTTGCGTGAAGTAAGTTGGGCCGGAGTCGGGCGCGGTGGGGTCGCTGTAGAGCTTCACGAAGAAGGGGTCGAGGTGGCGGTCGACGACGACGTCGCGCGAGAGGAGCGGGGTTTCGACTTCGACGAATCCCTGGGCGTCAAAAAACTCGCGGAGGATCGAGAGGAGCCGCGCCCTCGCGCGAAGGGCCGCCGAGCTTGCTGTCGGAAGCCAATCCTGTGTCGAAGAAGTTGGTGGCGATGGTGGCAATGCTTTTCACACTCGGTGTTGGTGGCAGCAATTCAGAGTTGGTGGCAAGGAATCTTCTAATATATAGGAATTGAGTTTTAAATATTGAAATATTTCGGGAGACCGGTGACTATCGTTTGCGGTGGCGGGAGGGTTTGCGGTGCTTGCCTGGGGCCGAGGCTTGTGGGGGTTTGTCGGTGTTTTTTTGTTTGCGTTTTTCGGCGGCGGTGATTTCGTGGAGGAAGGCGGAAAATTCCTTCGGCCAGGCCGCCTCGAAATGAAGGTTTGCGCCGGTGACGGGGTGACGGAAGCCGAGTTCTTCGGCATGGAGGGCCATGCGTTTCCAGACCCAGCGCGAATGGGCGGCGAGTTCGGTCTGGTACCAGGGGTCGCCGACGATCGGGTGTCCGGCCTCGGCCATGTGAACGCGGATTTGATTTCGGCGGCCGGTTTCGAGTCGCACTTCGAGGACGCTGACGTCGCCGATCGTTTGCTTCACTTCGTAATGCGTGATCGCGAGTTCGCCTTCTTCTCCCTCGCGGGCGGAGCGGCGCATGAGGCTCTTGGTCGTGAGGAGATTGCTTTGGAAAGTGCCTTTGAGCTCATCGGGCTTTCCGACGATGATCGCGAGATAACGCCGCTTCGGTTTGCGTTCTTCAAATTGGTCGCGAAGGGCCATGGAAATATCGAGTGACTTGCCGAAGACGAGCAGGCCAGAGACGCCCCGGTCGAGGCGGTGGACGACGTGGGCTTCTTCCCCTTTTTTTCGCTGGGTGAAGAGGGCGCGCAGGCGGCCGATGGCGGTGTGCAATTCTTGTCGCGGCGTGGGGACCGTTAAAAGGCCGGGCGGCTTGTTGATGATGACGATGCTTTCATCTTCGAAGACGATGTCGATCTTTTCATCGCCGGAGCCGCGGAGGGTTCCGCGCGAGTTTTTCTTTTTCTCGGGCAAGATGATTTCGACGCGGGAATTCGCATCGGCGACATACCAAGTTTGGCGAAGTGTATGGCCGTTGACGGTGACGGCGCCTTCGCGAATCAGTCCTTCGGCTTCGGCTTTGGGGCAGGTGAGGGCGCGGGCGACGATCGCGGCAAGCCGCCGGGCGGGTTCGGGCATGCGCCCGCTGACGATGACGAGTTTGGTCTCGTATTCATCCTGGTGAGACAGTTGAGGTTTCATAACGGGCACGGAGGGAGAATTGGGAGATGGGCGGTAGTCCTTTCTAGCATAATTCCGGGAAAAATCGTGGTTGGGGCTATTCGGCTTGATTGAGGGGGATTTTGGGGGTTGATTCGATATCGAAATCGGGCCAGTTTTTTTTAATCCAGGTGGAAGCCGGGCGTATTGTTGTCTCTCTGCCGCAATGGCGATTGCAATTATCCGCGAATCAGTCGAATGTATTCGGCATGGTCGCCAATCCAGAACCAAACCATGCCTTCGGTACGAATTCTTGCGAGCGCACGCACACGAAGAGACACGCGAGCTGAGTAATAATCACCCACTTTCTTGAGGCGCAGTGAAGGATGGCTCGGGTCGTTTCTGAGACGATCAAAAGCTTTATCCGCCTGATCACGGATTATCTCAGGTAGTTGGCGATAGTGAAACCAAACGCCGGCGTCGCGAAGTGATTCATAGCGGCTTGCAATTGCCAGCTTTGAAATCTTCATCGGCCCGCTTGCCAGCGGCGTCGAGTTTCCCGCTTTTGATGTCGGCCTCAATCCGTTCGTCCCAAGCATCGGCGAGGAAATCCTCGAACCAAGTGGTGAAGGCTTGCAATTCTTGTGTCGGCAATTTGGCCACGGCGAGTTCTAGTTCTTGCAAGGTCATGGAGCATTCCCTGAGACTTCGTGAGACTCCATTATGCGTCAAGGAGACAGTCGCCGACAAGGTGCGATTTGTAGAAGTGGCGGCGTAAAACCCTATTCTCTCGTTATTGCCAGAGGACAACTTCTCTACTCCTCTCGCCAAGGTTTTACTTCGGGAGTTGATTCGAGGTCGAAATCGGGCCAGTTTTTTTGGATCCAGGTGGAGGCGTCGTGGAGGGTTTTGAAGCGGCGCGGCGGAGGGGCGGGTTTGGGAGTGTTGGCAGCATCTGTTTTCTCTTCCTCGTCCTCTTTTGGCTGCTCGATGGAAAAGTAAATGCGGTTGCCGCCGTGTAGCACTAGTTCTTCAAATCGCAGAAGCATCCACTCACGCGCTTCTCCAATGCAGGCAGGGTGTCTAAATAGCGTGGCCAAGGCACGCTGGTTTGTGACGGACATGGCAGCGTGGCCAAAGACTCTATCAGGGTCTCTAACTTCTTCATAATCATCATCAAAATACGTATTCGAGGTCGCCAAATAATCCAACAACATCCTCATCGCCTTACTTGAGACTCGTTCTTGTGTTTCAGAGTCAGTCTGCGACAGCAAGTCGTCCAGAGGCTCCGTAAGATAAAGGTTGACGTGGCGTTGGAGTTCGGACACGAGCAAGTCCGCTGTCCGATTTTTCTGCTCGTGGGTGAGTTTCGAGGCTAGGGCTACAAGTAAATCCCCGACATGACGCGAGAGTCGCTGGTCGGTCGATTTCTTCAGCACTTCCAAAAGCGTTTCCTGAGTGCGTGTCACTTGCTCTGAGGTTAACTTGGGGACGAGTGCTTCGAGGACGGGTCTCATTGAATTATCAGTGTAGAAGTAATCTCCTTTGTCTAGCATGACGATAAGCGATTCCCAACTTCGTGTTAGCCCCTCTGCGCTCAGTCTTGGAGCGAGCGCAGAGGGGCTAACACGAAGTTGGGAATCGCTTATCGTCATGCTAGACAAAGGAGATTACTTCTACACTGAT
>JBKJSI010000125.1:0-12027 GCA_046595915.1 Pirellulaceae bacterium | reverse complement strand
GTGGTCACTTGAGCGGTTCCCGACCAATCACCGGAATTACCGTATAGGTCGGCGCTAAGCTCAATGGAGGCGGGTGGAATCGCGCCGATCGCTTGTTTGCCCGAACTGGACTTGAGGACTTTGCTCAATCCATGGTGCATAGTATTGAGCGCGCCGCCATGGATAAATTGCGCAACCGTGAGTGATTTTGGCGCCTCGCATACTTCACGCGGAGTTCCGATTTGCTCAATACGCCCCCGGCTCATGACGGCCACTCGGTCGCCGAGCAATAACGCTTCATCTCGATCATGGGTGACGTAAATTGTCGCTGTCAAACCGTTCCCCGTTTGGTGTGCGATCCATTGCCGCAGTGCGAAACGTCGATGGGGATCGACACTCGCCAAAGGCTCATCAAACAAAAAAACCGCCGGCTTGCGGACGAGGGCTCTTCCGAGCGCGACTCGCTGCCGCTCGCCGCCGGACAATGCGTCAGGCGACCGATCTAGCAGGTCTGCGATTCCCAAATCGTTCGCCGCCTTCACTGCCAACTCGTTGACAGTCGCTTCGGAGCTGCTCCAAAGCCGAAAGGGCCAAAGACGATTGAGAAACGAAAACCAGCCGCGTTCCCGCCGCAGCCCAAACGCGAGTTGCTCGCGAACAGACCAATGCGGAAACAGCACCACTTGCTGAAACGCCAGACTGACGTCGCGCTGATGGGGCGGCAAATGGGAGACGTTTTGGTCCCCAATGCGAACAACCCCGGAATCAGGAGATTCGAGTCCGGCCACGATGCGCAGAAGCGTCGATTTACCGCTTCCACTCGGCCCGAGTAATACGAGCCGCTCGCCAGACTCGACGATTAAGTCCACTCCGGAAAGGGCCTTCACACCGCCGGGAAATGTCTTGGAAACGCCTTCGAGTTGAACTCGCGCCATTCGCCAAGATTTTCCGAGGTTGGCCCTCGAGCAAATGAAAGTGCAAACCTACCCTACAACTTCAACAGATCCACTTCCGTAGATCCACTGTGCTGACCCGCTGCAACTTGTTCCCGCAGGGCCGCGCCAGCTCCAAAAGCAGGCGGGCTCCATTGACCCAAATCGTTCGCGCACCGTGATTTAGCTCAGTGATGAAGTAAGAGTATCGGTGTTCTGGGGGACTGTCAAGGTGCGCAAAATTGCCCAGCACCTCCGGCCTCGACCTCCGACTCAGCTATCCATTGGTTCCCCAATTTGACGTAAGTCCTTTATTCGCGGTTAGGTTGCCTAGATGGCCTAGTCGGCCACTATCTAGGGGTTACCTTGCCACCGGGAGGCTTAGATTGCCAAGTCTGCTGGGGGTGACAGCGTTTTCGTGAATCGGCTGACGCTATTTTGAAGTCCACTGAACCGGGGCTGGCTGAATATCGTCCGCAGGCCGGTTTCCGGCGTTGATCCGGCCACTTCCCTCGAGCCGGCTGACGACCTTGACCGTCATATCCCCCGAACAGGGGATTTGACAGCTTAAGCGGACGCCTGAGAGCCCTTTGGCTGCTAGCACGTTTTTCTCGGCGACGGTGATCTCCGCTGGCTCACCTTCGACAAACTCCACTTTGCAGGTGGTGCAGCGAGCTTGCCCGCCGCAGGCATGTAGTTGGTCGGTTTTGGCCTCGTCAACCAGCGCCAAAACGAGCCGTTTTCCGGCTGGAACTTCAAATTCGCCAACACCTTCAACCGTGAGCTTGGGCATGAAAAATCTCGGATTGTGTCAAATCGTGACCGCCGAATCTTAGCCCTTCACCCCGGCAGGGTTAAAGTAGGCCGGTTCGGCGCCAACTCGCCACTTAATATTGCAGCCCAAACTCGACCGATGCGGCTCCGCGACCGGCTTGCCCGCAAGCACGGCATCGAGAGCTCGCCGCAGATCCTCGCCGGTCACTGGAAGTCCATTGGACGGACGGCTGGCATCGAGCTGCCCACGATAGGCAAGCTTCTGATCTTTGTCGAATAAAAAGAAATCAGGCGTGCATGCCGCATGATAAGCCTGGGCGACTTCCTGAGTCTCATCGAAAAGATAAGGAAACACGTAACCGCGCATTTCCGCTTCGTGAACCATTTGTTCTGGCGAATCACCAGGATGCGCGGAAACGTCGTTCGAATTGATCGCGACGATGCCGGCTCCTTTTTCTTGATACTCGGCGCCGAGCGCCGCAAGTTCTCCTGCAACATGCTTCACAAAGGGACAATGGTTGCAGATGAACATCACAAGTAGCGCGGGCTTGCCTTGGAAGTCGGCGAGGGAGATGGTGCGCCCGTCGACATTGACGAGGGAGAAGTCGGGGGCGGGCGTGCCGAGGGGGAGCATGGTGCTGGCGGTTTTTACCATGGAACGCTCTTTGATTTCGAGTCAGTTTCGCAAATTTGCAAATGATGATCCTAAGCAACTTGCCGTAAGCTGCAACCTCACTCATCGGCGAACTGAAACGCAAACAACTTCCCGCGCGTGAGTTTGATATGTAGCCGAATCGGCTTGCCTGCGAGCGAAGAGACGTCGCTGTTTGCCTTCCAATAGATTTGCTGATCGATAAAGTTGCCGCCGATTTCTTCGCAGTCGGCTAGTGTGAAGCCGGGGATCGGTTTTCCTTCGGCATCTTGGATTTCGACGAACGCTGCGCCTGTGCCGCCCGTGTCGATGTTAAGCCGCAGCTTTTTGCCGGTGAATTTCATGACCGGCGTCGTGAGCCATCCGCCGCGATGATCGGCGTCGGCGGAGATGAAGCCATCTAAGCGCTGTCTCACAACGCCTACCCCGCCGAGTTGCTTGGCAGTGTCATCGTATTCAGCTCGAAGCACCACCGAATCGTGCAGGCGACCCGATGAATAATAGTATTGATAGAGATAGTTACCCCGTTTGATAATGCCGGGCGCAGTCACCGCGTACCAGCGATCCCATTCATCGGGTAGTCCAAACGGAAAGTATGCTTCGCGTGTAGGTCGAGTCCATTTCACGCCATCGCGGCTGATTGCCATTTGGGTTTCGAGTGTGCCGAAGTCTTCCCATTGGCCGCCGTTTCGCGGGCGGATAAAAGGCTGTTGCTGTGGGTTGAAGTGACGGAAGTGCGAGGGAAACATCAAGTAAACGTCTTGCGCCCAGGGATAGAGGAACGAGGCGTTGTAGTACATGTCCGATGGCGGGTCTTGGTCATCGGCGGCGAGGACGACGTCGACGTTGTTCGTTGAGAAGAACATCCGATCGTTGTCGGTCTTTTTGTAGGGCCAAGGTTTGAGCGGGTCGTCAGTTTCGATGCGCCCGATGCGACGCTGATTGTTGGAATCGTAAGAGAAGGCTCGTGTATAGATCACATATTTGCCGATGCGAGCGTCCCAATGGACGACGGTGGGATTATCGGTGAAGAAGGGCAGCACTTGGCCAATTTTGGTGAAGGTCACGCCATCAGGCGAGACGCTCGCAAAGACGCCATGCTTTGCTGGATCGAATGGCGTTGCCCATTCGATGTGAAAGAGCTTGAAACGGCGCGACGGATCGGGATCGTGTGGGTCATGGAAGATGGTGGGAAAATGGCCGCCGAGACGCACGGGAGTGCGGCGAAAGTGGAGGCCATCGTCGCTTTCGAGCATTTCCGCGCCGTCGGCGCCTAGATAGAGGCGGACCTTGCCGTCGACTTCGATGACGCGCCCTATGTGGCCTTAGAGGGGCTCGCCTTTTTCATCGACGAGCGAGTTGAGCTTTTGAGCGGGGTTGGCGGTGAGGCGGATGTTTTCTGACTTGTCGATGAAGCGGTTGTCGATGAAGAGTTGTTTGCGATCGGCGACGTCGATGGGGTCATTTAAAAATAGGGACATAATCAGGCGCAACGCCGCTAGGAGTAAGTCGGGCATTGGGCTCCATTCTCGGAGTTTGTGGAGAGGGGCGGCATCGGCGAGTGTCCATTCTCAGCATAGCGCGTCGCAAGAACAACAACAGCCTTGGCTCTGTGTTCGTCTATTATTTCCCTGTCCTTATCTGCCCATCAGGCGATGCCCGCCCGGTGACGATCGCTTGCCGCAACGAGTTGGGCTGCGAGGTTTAGGCGGATCATCTGCTGGAGCTGATCAGAGGGCTTCTGTGGATCGGGCGCGGAGAATAGGCCATAGGTGTTTCTGACGATTTGAATTGGTGTAACGATGAGGCCCCAGGGGAAGCCCCACCAGCCGACGAGGGCGGAAACGGCGGCGCCGCCTAGCTTGGCTTTTGTCCCGCAGCTTCGGCAACTGAGTTGTGGAGTGCTATGCCACGATGTCATCACCAACATTGACCAGACATAGTGCGCAGTGTGAATATCGACGGGACCGGGGCCGTTACACTTGGGGCACGCGCCTTGATGCACCGCCGCCACATGTTGTGAAACAAGGTCGGCAGGCACTTCATGCGCCATCGTTAAATAGAATCCATTTTGGTGGCAACGCTCATTGCAAAACCGATGGCCGCCATCGGTTACGCCGCCAAACAGAATCGTGGAGCCACAGGTGCTGCACTGCGCCATGGAATCGCCCTCGCTACGACAGACGTTGTATCGCTAGCCTCGCACTAGCTACTAGGGAATCGAGAGAGTATCGGATAGGGGGCGTCGTTTGTCAAATTTTCTTGGGAAAGCAGCTTTGACGTTTGCCTCTTCTCAGTCTTTGACCCTAGCCGCCAAAGAGGGAAACCGGCTCATATTTGCCGCCCAATAGCTCCGGCGCATCTGCTTTCAGCCAATCCTTCAAAATCGCCGCGTAAACCTGCCGGAAATCGATCTTGAACTTGAGGTCGCCATCATCGAGATCGGTGAGGCTCGGCAAGTCGCCAATCAGCCCCGTCTTTACATGGTCGCCAATCACAAACATCGGCCCCGCCGCGCCATGGTCGGTGCCTTCACTCGCGTTTTCCGAAACACGGCGGCCGAATTCGCTAAAGGCCATGATCGTCACGCGATGCGATTGGCCCATCTTCGTGAGATCGTCGAGAAAGGCTTCGACGGAGGAGCCGAATTGATTGAGCAGGCCAGCGTGGGCGTCGGGCTGCTGAGCGTGCGTATCGAAGCCATCGAGATCAAAGTAATAGACCCGCGTTGGCATATCGGCGGCGATCAGCTGAGCGGCGGTTTTGAATTTTTTGCCGAGGGCGTGGTCAGGATAATTCGCCCCGCGCGACGGTGCGTCGAGCGCTTTGGAGATGCGCTCACTCGAAGAGAGCGCGGAGGTGGTGCTCGTCGTCAAAAACTTCAAAAGGTCGCCAGAGTCTTCGCGAGCCGCTTGCGCATTTTGCGTAATCGCCTCCTTCACCTCCGGGGCGCCGCCATCTTGAAGCCGAAATTTCTCGGGCGAGCTGATCGAGGGACACCGCGTCTTTTCCGCATAGAGCGCGAGCGGCTGTTTATCTTCGCCCAAATGAATGCCCGGTGAATCCGCACCAGGAAGATGGTCCAAATAGCGCCCCAGCCAACCACTCTGCCGCGGTCCGCCTTTACGCGAACAAGTGTGCCAGATATCCATCGACTCAAAGTGCGAGCGATTTGGCTCAGGATAGCCAACTCCTTGGATGATCGAGAGTTTTCCCGACTCGAGTACTTTGGCGAGTCCCTTCAACGAAGGGTGCAGCCCGAGTTCATCATTGATCTTGAGCACTTTCTCGGCGGCGATGCCGAGCTTGGGCCGGGCCTTTTTGTAAGCTTCATTCTTGAACGGAACGACCGTGTTGAGGCCATCGTTGCCGCCGGTGAGTTGAAGCACGACTAGAATGTTCTCGCCCTTGGCGCCCTCTGCGGCACAAGCCAGATTCTGAAAGAACTTCGGCGCCACTACGCCTAAAGAGAGAGCGGCAGTGCTTCCGGCACAGGTCTGAATGAAGGAGCGGCGTGTCGTTGTCATGGCGATTAATTCCGATCGACAAGTGTTTCTTAAGCCAATTGGTATTCCGGCAGGGCCACCAGTGCGCGAAGCAGTTCTTCAGAAGCCTTCTCATCGGATGACGCCCGTTTCGCCAGCCCATTAAGCGTTGCCCGCTGTGCCTCGGGAAGCGGTACGGCGAGAAGGAGTCTTTCGAGTAGCGCTAATCGCTCTTCGCGCGACTTGGCGCCGAGGCTGACAAGATAAGCGTCAAGTTTCTTGCCGCCAAAGCGAGTCTTGCCATCGCTGAGAAGCTGCGAGACTAGATTCGCACGCCCGAGAATCGTCGAAGCATTGATCCAAGTGCGCCCGCCATCCCAGCCTTTGACATTTGGCGGATAGAAGAGCCCTTGGCCAATCTGCTGCATCGCTTCCGCCAGCTGCGGGGCATTCGCGGCGCCCTCTAGTGATCGCAATAGGCCGACGCCAAAGTCGACGGGGGAGCGAACTTTTCTAGCCATCGTCATTGGCGAAAAGAACAGTTCACTTGCCAGCATTTGCTTAACGACGGCGCCAATATTCCAGCCTTCTTGCAATGTCGTCGCGAGCTGGCCGATCAGCTCTTCCGGCGGCGCGGGCTCATCCCAAATGAATTGCTGAAAGAGCTTCGTTGCAATGAATTTTGAGGCGCTCGGCTGGCCTAATACCCAGTCGATCGCATCGCCGTCTGGAAATTTTCCTTGCTTGGCGAGAATGCTCTTCTCGCCATCATCATGCTGAAAGCGATTGAACTTGAACTGCTTTGATTTGATTTCCCATCCGGTAAAGCAACGGGCGAGCTCCTGGACATCTTTCTCGCTGTAGTTTCCTTCACCAAGACAAAAGAGCTCCATCAATTCGCGTGCGAAATTTTCGTTTGCATGCGCTTTGCGATTGGTAATCGAATCAAGATAGATCAGCATCGCCGGATCTCGGGCGATGCCCTGCACCATCGCCCGAAAATCACCCAGGGCGTATTTGCGAAGCAGATTGTTCTGGTCGAGCATCGCCATCGGGTCATTGACTTTGGCGGCGCTGGTGGCGAAATGTCCGTGCCAAAAGAGCGTCATCCGCTCCTTCAGCGGCGTCGGCGTGCGAAGGAGCACATAGGTCCACCAACCGGCGAGTTGCTTCGGATCGCCGGTTGCGAGCACCGAAGAGGCCATTTGCTTCGATTCCGATTCAAATCGCTCGGAGTCACTATTCTGGATGAGGCTATCGATCACCGCTTCCGGTGACTTTGTGAGCGCCGCTTCGATTTGCGCCATCGATCCGCCAAAAGCGGCGCGACGATAGAGATGCGTCGCGCGACGAAGATCCCAAGGCTTCTGTTCAGATGGTGCAAAGGCCCGCCAAGACACGGACCTCTCATTCGAATTGGGCTTGAGAATCAACACGCTTTCGATCCTCGTTCATCAATGGAGGAGATATCAGTCTTACTTGGCGAGCGCCGGATCAAGTTTCACATCCAGCGTCATTGTGAGTTTGTCGTCCGAAGCATTGAGCGCCAAAGCAGCGTTTTCAAACCAGCTGACCATTTCCAATAGAACGCCAATCGCCGCCTCGGCTTCGGGACGTGTCTTGCCCTCATTGAGCATGTTTTGAGTAATCAGCTGTTCGCGATTCGCTTCGAGAGCGGCGCGAAGCGGTTTGCCCTCGAGCTGAGCAGCGGTGTTCGTGACCGTGGTTGTGTCCGCAGATTTTTCAGCGGCGCCAGGCTTCGCGCTGATAATGTCCTTTGCCAGTTTCCGCGTCGAAGCGATCACGAACTTCTTACCCGCAAACGCCGCCGTTGGTGAAAAGTTGTATTGAATCGGAATCGCGTTTTCGTCTTTGGTTTTTCGCTTGTCGACGACACATTCAGCGCTGACGATTTGCACGCCATCGGCCTTTTCGGTTTCAATTTCAAACTGCGGCTGACCATTCATCGCGCCGACGATGTTGAAGAACCCGATCAGGTTTTGAAAGTTTCGCCGCAACTCAGGAACCGCCGCTTCGGCGTCCTTAAGATCGAACACCATCGCGAATCCTGGCAATTTGATGGCCGGAATCGGAACCCCTGAGGGAAATTCATTCAGCGCGGAGATGATCTCCACTTGCGGACCAAGTACTCCCAGTATGTCCTCCGCAAAATCCTTTCCAGCAAAGAGATTCGAAATCCCGCTCTCCGCTTTGGCCATTTCTTCATTGACCTTTTCGTCAAACAGGTCGCCTGCCCGGAGCCACATGCTGGAGATATCGCGATGCGCCCGGAGTGAAAAGAGCGCGCCAGGCGGGGCCACACTGGTTGGCGCCGCGCCAATTCCGCCGGGACCAAAGAAATATTCACGCTGGTCGCCCGCCCATTTTCGATCATGCGGCATCGTTACTTCCGCCTGAACTCCGGCGGGACTCGATCGAATCGCCAGCGTCGCCAAAGGAGTCTGCTTCAGCGTGCTCAATACGCCGCCGAACAGTAACTCCGCCGCAGGATTATCTGCTCGACCTTCAAAAACTTGCTTTGCTATCCCGAACTCACGAATCTTGGCGACATCGACTACACCAAATCCCATCGCACCGCTCGTCGTTTTCTGTGCCGATTTGAGCAAGTCAGACTGAGCAAAAGAGTCGGATGGATGATCCAAATGCGCATCGACAATCTTCTTCGCAAATTCCTCATTATTGCAAATGATCAATCGCTTCCCGAGCAGTCCCACGATCGCGCCATTGAGCTTATATCCTTGAATGCCGCGATAGTCCCCCAGCGGCGCGGGCTTTTCTTTGCCTTTGAGCGCCGCATCGAGCCGAGCGATATTGCTGAGCGTTTCCAGCAGCTTTGCCTGCGATGCTTCATCCTCGGCGGTGATGGCGAGCATCACGCCTTTGGTCTGGCCATCGACTGCGATCACCATGCCTTTCCCGGCAGTCTTCGTAATCGCTTCTTTCCAAGGCATGCCAATCTGGGCTTCAAACAACTTCACGCCGGTCAGAAAATCTTTGTACTGCTTCTGCTCATAAGCCGCCTTTACGACATCGAGCGCCATGACTTTGGCATAGAGCGGATGGCTCATCACACTTTCGATGATCTTGGCCGGCTCGCCAATTTCGGCATACGCGATGGTGGTCTTAGGTAAGAGCTCCGCAACCGTTGCATCTGCCGAGAAGGAGCAGAGAGCGGTGCTGAGCAGCACCACGCATGAAAAAGCAAGAGAACGAATGCCAACGAGTGACATGAGAGGGCCTCGATGGAAAAACCTGAGCGTCGATGTAAATCGGCCGCCGCAAAGAATGACCGCTAGTGCTGGATTGTACCTCCCCGCGCGGCTCAAGGATTCAGCCGAATCGCAAAATTGATCTACTTCCGCTTTTCCAGCACTTCCACCGCGAATTCCCCCTGATTGTCAGCCAATCCGCCAGCCGACTCATTCACCTTCAGATAAAGCACGCCGCTAGTTTTCGCCAAAAAATCGATCCCGGAGCCAAGCGGCACGCCGCTCAATAGCGGGGAAGTTGGCTTGGGTGGCGCCGATTCATCAAGCATCGCCCCCATAACTTTCCCCATCGGATTCCCCCGATGGTAATGCACCGTGACGCCACTCGGCTCACTTTCCCATTTCGTCGGCGCACTGCGAACGACATAACGCCCCGTCACGCGAATCTCATAATTCTTCCCAGCCTCAATCTTCGCCCCGCTCGACTGCCAGCCGCGATCAGCGCGCAGGGTCACTTTCAAACCCTTCTCATCAATCGCCTTCGCAGAAGCACTGCTCAGATAAGTTCGATCCACCACACACCCATAGTCCGCTTCGCTAACAAAAACCTGCCACTCATGGGCAAGCATCGTCCAATCAGCCTTGAAGGCATTGCGAAATGCGGCATTAAACTCATCGTCATCGAGCTCTGTCTTCTTTCGCAGTTCGGCAAACGCCTTCGCATATTTTGGGTGCGATTCAAAGAAGACACACGCCGCCCAGCTCCAGGCATAAGGCGGCACCACCAAATGCGCAGTGCTGCTATAAGCGAAAATCTCATCCAGCGTGGGGATCTCCTTCGCCGCCGCGGCATCGCGTAGCACCTTCACGCGTCCCCACTCAGGAACGTCCTCTCGCGCTTTTGGAAAATAATTGAGCTGAAGCTTTCCATTCTTCCAATCATGCGTTGCGAGTAGCTCCGCCATTCCCTCCGCATACCAAGGCGGCCCCATCCCATGTAAAAACTCGGCCATCAGTGCATGAACCCCTTCATGCAATAGTAGATGCCGCCGGTAATAATCCGAAGGTTGATCATTGGCCCACAAATCGCGCTTCCGCGCAAAGCCATGCAAGAAGGGCGGCAAACTCGCTGGCAATAAATCCGCTCGCCGAAATCGCTCAGCATCCTTCATTACGGACGCTTTAACTCGCCACGAATCGAGGGTTTTTGGCGCCAGTTCAAAATACTTTTCAAGCTGAGGAACCGCCGCATCAAAAACTTTCGGAAGCTCATCCACCGCCTCGCCTGCCGGAAGGTCGGTAAACAAATCGATATGCTTGCCCGTGATTTTGCGAATCCCCAGCGCCCGAAAATCAGCATCGTTCTGCGCCATCAAAGGCGAGAGAGCTACAACCTGAAGCAATCCAACTACAAGCATGCAAAGTTGACCGATCATTTTCCATCGCAAGTTCATCGCCCGTTCGACTCCAAAAGCCCAATATGAATCGAAATCAATCGCCCCAGCGCAACGGCTCCCAACTCTCGCGCCGCGCCGCGTAAACCTTCCAGCACGATTAAATAATCCTCGCGTCGCGGCATCCCCACATCCCAGCCCGCTCGCATATAGGCGCCAAAAGCCTTCCGCCAATCTTGTGCCTCGACAGCGACCTCCGCGATCTCCAGCCAATACTGACTCACGCGATATCGCAGCGAAGTGCGATCATTCTCCCACAGCAAATTCAAATAGGCATCGCTACGATGTGGCTCCGGCAACAGGTCCCGATGCTCCGAAAGCCTAGCGGCCGAAAACTTGCCAAAGCCCTCGGGAAACCACAGCGTCCGAAACCGCACCGATTCATCCGAGAATACCGAAGCCTTGAGGCTCGCCAAATAGCGAGGAATAGCCTGTTGAATATCCCCCCGTCGTTCCGCCGCCCACCCCGCCAGGTCCATCGGCCAACCCAAATTTTCTCGCACTCGCTCAATCCGCAGCGCCTCCATCTCCGCGCCATTCCAATCCTGTTCAAATCCATCCGCCGCCTGATCTGGCCCCCGACTCCACAGCTCCCCACGCTGCGCCGCAGGCGCAAGCGCCGAATCAAACAGCCAACTCAAAAAATTCGGCTCCCAAGGCACACCCAGCGCCTTGGCCTTTTCACGATCAGCAATTTCCTGACTCGGTCGTCGAAGCCGTTTAAGACATAGATCACGCCCGACCGGAGTCTGCGCAATCCCCGCCTCGACGAGCGCCGAAAGCGGATCAACTTTTGCCCTTGCTTCCCAAAAAGGCATGATTCGCTTGCCACAAGCCGCAAGTCGTTCCGCCGCCCAAGCGGGCCAAACGGTGCTGGCAAATTCATCCTGCTCCGCCGCCCTTTGGCTTGCCGCATAGAGCAGCGCCTCCGGCAAGTTCGGCCCAAATGGAATCCAATCTCCCCCACCATGATTCCAATAGACAATCTCGCTGACCTCATTGGTCAACCCAACCCGCATACAGAGCCAGTCACCATAATCATTGCCAATCAGCGGCAAGAGATCGGGCGGCAGAAAGCCCGGCCAAATCACTTCACCATCTAGGTCGAGTAACCGCTGCGGCGAAAGTGCGCTTGCAAATTCCCCCGTACCCTGCCGCGCCCACCAAGCCTCATCAAACCAAGCGCGCAGCGTCTCATCCATCACAACGCCAAGTGTCGACGCGATTTGGTGAGACCACGTTTCCGACATAGGCGGCGCCAAAGGTAGCAACTTCATTGACCAATGAATTCGCTGACCGACCGAAAAAAGAGTTGACTCTCCATCTTACACGACACCGAGATTCCGAGAATGTGAACGCTAATTTTTGGGAGTCGGCGCCCCTTTCCATTCGCAAATGAACCAAGAACTGCCGACTTTCCCTTATTCAATACGCATCGAAATTGAGTAAATCCGCCTGATCTTGACTCGCACAGCCAAAAAGGGGGATAGTCCGCTGAGCTTGTAATGAAGTCGCACTGGG
>JBKJSI010000100.1:0-13432 GCA_046595915.1 Pirellulaceae bacterium | reverse complement strand
AGCTTGCGCACTGGCGGACAAAGATTCGCTTGCCTTGGATTTCTGGATCGGCCTTTAGCTGCTCCGCAGCACCGGCGGGAGGGATGCCAACGAATTCGAGATATTCCTTGGCGCGTTCATATTCGGCGTGTCCGCGTTCGACGGCGTCGAGATAGAGCTTCGAATCTTGCCACCGTTTGAGCGCGTTGCCTGCTGCATCGGCGACGGCGGGTTTGGCTTCAGCGGCGGGCTCTTCGGTTTTGGCTTCCCCTTCGGCGGCGATCTTCACCGCTGCATTAGGATCATTCTTGCTGTCGCCTGCTTTGGCTTCTGACGCGGCGTCTTTCTTGGCGGATGCCAATCGCGGATCTTGGTGGATCAAGCTGTAATTGTCGTGATAGAGAGCCTCGCCAGTTAGGAAGGCGGCGCCCAGAAAGAGGCATGCAATGAAGGCCACGTTAAATGCATGGCCCCATTTCCATTTGCCCAGCAGCGGCATCACAAAGAGAAAGAGCACGACCACACCGGGTACAACGATCGCTCCGACGAACTCGGATTTAAACTTCTTGAGTAACTGAAATAGAAAGAGAAAATACCATTCTGGTCGGGCTGCGGAGTATTCTTCGACGGCATCGGCAGGCGCAGTTAGCTCCGTGCCGCGCCAAAGGACCAAGATCACCACAATTGCCATCATCACAAAAATGGCGATGCTGTCTTTGAAAACCTGACGCGGCCAGAAGTACTCGTCTTTGCCTTTATCGGCTTTGTATGCTGTGATGCCATGCTTGCGGAACATGGCGATATGGAGGGCTAAGAAGAAAATAGTCAGCGCGGGCAACACGCCGGCATGCAGAGCGAAAAATTTCGTGAGTGTTAGATTACCGTAGCTCGTGTCGCCGACGACGACTTTTTGTCCCGCCGGTCCGCCGGGGGCGAGTGACATTAAGTTGGTGGCGACCTTTGTCGCCCAGTAGCCCTTTTGATCCCAGGGAAGGAGATAGCCGGTGAGTCCGAGCGCCATGACGAGTAGCATGAGCACGAGGCCAAGCCAAAAGTTCACTTCGCGCGGCTTCACATAGGCTTTGTCGACAATGACTTGCACCATGTGAAGCGGCAGGAGCACCACCATCGCCTGCGCCATGTAATGATGGATTCCGCGCAGCAGCCAGCCGCCGGTGACGTGGTTTTGGATGTAATAAACGCTCTCCCAAGCCGTCGTGGCGCTGGGCGAGTAATACATCCAGAGGAAGATGCCGGTGATGAGCTGGGTTACGAATGCGAACGCGAGCATGCTGCCCGAGACGTAACGCCAGCGGGAGCCGCCGGGGATATTCTCGTAGAGGGCTTCGTGCAGGAGTTCGCGATATCCGGTCCGGTCATCGAACCAAGTGAATAGGGCTTTCATATCTTCGGCTTCTTCTCGTGTTGACCGGTGTAGAAATCAACGTACTCAACCCAAATCTCGCCGTTGGCGAGTTTCTCTTCATCGACCTTCAGCGTGTCGAGATCGCGCGGGCTGGGGTTTTCTCGACCGGGGATGTCGCGTTTGGCGCCCGTCGCGTCGAACGCGCTGTTGTGACAAGGGCAAAAGAAAACCTGATCGCCGTTTTCTTCTTTCTTGAAGGAAACGGAGCAGCCTGCGTGCGGGCAGGTGGAGTGAAAAACCGTGACTTTGTGTTCGCCTGGTTCGCGGCGAATGTAAACGGCGCCGATCGGTTGGCTGGGTGTGAAAGTCCAGGCGTCAACACGATCTGCCACGACGGGAAAACGTCTCGGTAGGCCATCATCGGGCACAGCTTCGAGTGTGGTGATCGAAACGTAGTTTTCCTTCGCACCTTCGGCTGGCGCGTAGAAGCCGGGTTTCGCTTTTTTGCGAAGGAGCGGATCAAGCAAGGTCGCGACGCCGGCGCCGACACTGGCTCCGACCGCCAAAGTTCCGGTAACGATCGAGCCGATCACGGCGACGAAATCGCGGCGATCCTTTTTGCTAGCATTCGCTGCAGTGGCGGCTTTAGGTGTAGCGGGTCGCGCGGGTCTTGGCTCGGGACGTGTTTCGGGCCTCGTTTCAGGTCTACCTTCGGGCCTGTTTTCTGTTTCTTTTGCCATGACCTCTCCTGATTTCTCGCGTCGGCTTTTGCATATTCGAGCGGTAAGCACCGCTATTGTCGTTCGCTTGACCGCACCCGTTATTGCATTGCGGCGCGCGCAGCGTCAAGAACACGGGCCTGCGCCTCTTGGAGGTTTCCCTCCGCGAAAGCGCCCGCGGCTGCTTTGTGTCCGCCGCCGCCGAACTTGGAAGCGAGTGCCGCGCAGTCGACTTGACTGCGGCTGCGGAAGCTGACTTTGAAGCCGCCGGTGGGTTGTTCTACCAGGATCACAGCGACTTCCGTGCCTTTGACTCCGAGTGCCAAGTTAATGGCGTCCTCTGTGTCACTTGGCAGCGCGCCGAGTCGTGGGAAGTCCTCTTTCAGCACATAAGTGTGTACTAGCCGCCCACTCAGTTCGGTTGTTACGCGGGCGAGGATTTCGCCGCGCAGCTTGATGCGGCCGAGCGTATCTTGCTCGTAGAGGTTGTTGTAGATCTTGGCGGGGCTTGCGCCGGCGTCGATGAGTCGCGCAGTGACTCGGTAAGTCTCGCCGGTTGCAGAACCAAAGCGAAACCAACCGGTATCGGTCGCGATGGCGGCGAACAACGGTGTTGAGATTTCTTCGTCGAGGGGGACGCCGAGCGCGTCGAGGGCTTCGACCATGAGTCGTCCCGTCGCTTCAGCGGTGGTGTTTTTGAAATTCTCCGTGCCGAGCTCATCTTCGCTGACGTGGTGATCGACGAGCAGTTTTTTGCAGGTGAGTGTCTTGAGGACTTCGCCCATCGGGCCGAGTTGGGCCCAGGCGCTGGTATCGAGGACAATTGCAACGTCGAACGCAGGCAGGGCATTACGCTGGATATCGACGTCGATTTGCTGGATCGATTTCTTGGGATCGATGAAGGCCAAGTTGGGAGGAGTGGCGTGGCCATTGATGATGTGGACTTCTTTGCCGAGTTTTCGCAGACCGGCGGCGAGGCCGAGTTCGCTTCCTAGTGCGTCGCAGTCGGGGCGGATGTGGCTAATGAGCAAAAAACACTTCCCGGCTTTCACATGCGCGGCGAATTTCGGCCAATCAATCGGATTCAAGGGCGTTCCTCTCAGTGATGCTCTACGGCGCCCTTCGCTTGGGCGATATCCCGCTGCAGTTGTTCCTTCAAAAGTTCAATATTACCAAATGGCTGAATGTCGCGGAGCCGCGTAACGAGGTCGAGATGCAGCATCTGACCGTAGAGATCGCCTTCAAAGCCGATTAGGTGCGCTTCGACGCCGATCTTGGCGTCGCCAAACGTAGGCCTGGCCCCAATATTTACCGCAGCGGGCCAAGGTTTTCCATTTACAGTGGCGACGGCCGCATAGACGGCGGGCTTGGGTAATTGCGTTTTGATCTCGCCGAGATTGGCGGTGGGAAAACCGATCGTGCGGCCTCGTTTGTCGCCAGTGATGACGATGCCCGAGATCCGATAGGGCGCAGTGAGAAGGTCTCGCGCCTTAGGAATATCGCCCTCTCCAATTGCCGTGCGGACGCGGCTTGAGGAGACCATTTTTTCGCCAGATTCGAGCGGCGGCATGACATCGAGGGTGATGCCGCGCGCTTGGCACATTTGGGCGAGTCGTTTCACGTCGCCCTCGCGGTTCTTTCCAAAGAAGAAATTGGGGCCTTCGACCATGGCGGCAGCGCCCAGTGCGTCGAAGACGATGGCATCAAAAAACTGTTGCGGCGATAGGGACAGCAATGCGACATCAGTTGGATAGGCGACGACGAAGTCGACCCCAAGTTGGCCTAGCAGTTCCGCGCGGCGCTCGATCGTCGTGAGCGGCGGCTGGGCTAGGTCGGGGCGGAGCAGGCAGATCGGGTGTGGGTCAAAGGTGAGGACAACAGCGGGGCCGCTAAGCTCCTTTGCGCGATTAACGAGCCGTGCGACGAGCGATGCATGGCCACGATGGACGCCGTCGAAGTTGCCGACAGCGAGTGCGCCGCCTCTGTCATGTACGCTGATTTCGCGAATTGATTTGATTAACTTCACAGTCGAACCGCACTTGGCGTTGGTTCACAATTACTTAGCTACCAATCTAAGTGTAACGATTCGGATTTGATTTGTGTCCGCGCACAGGTAGTGTTCGTTACATCATTGTCGAAGGCAATCAGGAAATGTACTTATCCCAAAAGCCGGCCTGCGGATCGATTTGCTCGACCACGTCGAGCCACATACCGGCTGGATCAATTAGCCCAAATCTTCGTTGTCCCCAAACTTCTGACTTTAAGGGATACGCAATCGCAGCGCCCTCAGCAGAGAATCGCTCGAACTCAGCAGCGGCATCCGCGACTTGGAAAGTCAGAAAAACTCCATTCCCGGTAAACGGCTCAGGTCCGGGGGGACTCGAAGGGTGGTCTGGAGCCATGAAGGCAATCCCGCAATCGCCTGATTCGGATGCGAGGTACACGAACCAGGACGCTTCGAAGACAACTTGAAAACCGAAGTGCTTACCATAAAAGTCGCGACAATCGCTCAGCTTGTTCGTTACCACAACTGGATAAGTGGCTTGGATTTGCATGGCTTGCTCCACAATGCGATGTTGTATTGACTACTGACTGCGGCGAGTTTTATTCCACGGAGGACCAGCTTTCAATTCTCTGGAGCGTTTTCGATTGAAGTTAATTTTGGGAGGAGTGGGTGCGAGGCAAGGGGGTGCGAATCCGTCAGAATTGGATATGACAACCAAGAAACAAAAACGGCCCAGGAAGTTCCTGGGCCGTTATCAGTTTTGTATTCTCGCTTCGCTCGTTCTTAGTAGTTCGAGCCTTCGCCGGTGTTGACATCGCCAACCATGTGGAAATGGTTATGGTCGATGTAGATCACTTCGGCGGCGTCTTCGTCGACCGTGGTGTAAGGCACCGGCCAGCCGACTCGGGTGGTTTCCGAGAAGTAAACCGTGCACTTGTAGTGTGCATGGTGCAATTGCACGGGGCCGATCAGAGGCACGACGCGTGGCGGATCGATGTAGTCCGCGATTTTGATTTTGTGAATCCGCACGTTGTCGCGATAGCGCTCGTGCAGCATGGGAATGCCGCCTTGCGTGGGGCGAGCTCGCTCGAGCGCCCGGACGACTTCATCGTCGCTAGGAGGATCGAGAGCGATCATCGGTCCGCCAGGCTGGAGGGGGCCCAAGATGGGCGCCCTGGCGTAGCGTTCATGATCGATGAACTGATCTTCTTCCTTCTTCTGGAAGTAAGGGCTGACCGGAATTGGAATCGACACAAGACCCAAATAGGGGCCTTGGGCCATCATCCAAAAGCAACCGGTATTCGCGATCGCCGTGATCCCAAGGATCGCAGCGAGGATGCTTTTACGCCAATTTCGCGACATGGCATTCCCTCGAATCTTATTGACCATAGCCGGAGTTTTCCCTGCCTGCCGTGTTCAATACGCAGCATGGCAAAGCGGAAACGTTCCTGGGGTTATTTATCGTGATAAGTTATGCCGAACTTTCGGCCTTTTACGGAGAATCCGCATTCGCGGGTCGTAATCTTTGTGCCAGCACGGCGCCATAAAACGAACAAAGCCCGCGACTTGCGCCGCGGGCTTTGAAGTGTGCTCAGTTGATCATGCTAATGGGATTAGCGGCGATCTTTGAAATCGAGCATCCACCATCCATCATCCCATTCAAGCGTGACTTTGCGCCAGCCCAGTGGAACTTGGGGATAGGGATAGAAGGGGCCAATATAGGGCCAAGCCGTTGGCGAGTATTGCTTGGGATAGGTCACGCCAGCATAGTTCGGGTGAGCTGCGTAGCTCGGCCAAGCATAGCCAGGCATCTGCGGCTGATCATATCGGTAAGGCGCGGGATAGCCTTGTGGCTGGCCGGGGTTGTAGCCCGGTGGAGGACCACCAGGACCGGGTCCAGGACCGCCGCCAGGCGCCGCAGTGAAAGCCGGAGCAAAAGCTCGCGGTTGCATCGTCGCGGGAACGGGCTGCAGAGCATAAGGAGCTGGAGCGACGCCTGGTCGCATAGCAACTTGCTGCGGTTCTTGGTTGACGACAGGTTGGATCTCGCGATTGGCGAGAACGCTTTGGTCGGCGGCAACACCACGGGCGCTCGTGGCCGAGCGGCGCGAGGATTTGACTTCCAAGCCATCGACGACTTCGGTCACGTCGGTGACGTGAGCGGCTTCGTTGAGGGCCAAGGTCTTCTGCTCAGGCGTGCTGACGTTGCCTGAGAGCGTGACCGAGCCTTGGTTCACGTTGATTTCAAAATCGCTTCCGCGAAGTTGTCCAGCAGCTTGTTGGGCTTTGATTCGCGCCTCAACTTGCTTGAGGATGGTTAAGTCGTCCGCCAGCACCCAAGCCGGCGCAACGGCGGCGATTGCCGTAAAGGCCATCGCCAAAAAGGAACGTCGCATAAGTCCCCCTCCTGAGGTCGTGATCGCGATTCGCGCGTCGGATGGATGTTGCTAACCCGCCCTTGGCTCGCGACACGGCTACTGGGTGTGAGTCGTGCTTCGCGGGGCGGGTTTTGGGCCGCCAGGATCGGTTTCGATGGGGACTCGGCTTAGTCCTTGTTCGCATTCCATCGGTGTATGGGCCGACGGAGCGCGTATCGGTCAAGGATGACCGCTGCCCCTAGATACTTGTCGGCCCGCTGGCGCGAAAAATGGTAGGATTTTTTTGGTTTTGCGGGTCTATCCGCTGGCGCTGCCTTCAGCGGTCGCAACAAAGAGAGAAGCAGGAACGCGCTTAAATCACTTGAGTACGCGCGGCAGAACCAAACTCGGCGATGGCGCCAATAGAAAAGAGTCCTAGAAGGCCGCCGCTAGATTGCCAGGCGCCGCAGCCGCTTGCCACGGAGGCCATTAAGTGGCCTCCGACACCCAAAAGAGCCGCAAAGAAAATGCTAAACGCTAGCACCTGCCAGATACCTTTGGTGCAGAGCCGAGCGCCGATCATTCCCACGAAACCCAAAATTAAAAAAGCGAGCTGCAAGTATCCGGCGACTGCGCCTAGTTCCGTCATCGTAGCGCTCCTTCTCTCGGCGTGCGCCTGACCGGTTGCGTTCATCCTTGAAGCTAGGCCGGGCGATGAGGAAGGTTAATGCAATCGCCAGGCCAGTGTGAAGATGTGAGGGTCGCGAGAAGTGCTAGCTTGCTTTGTGCGCGATTTATAAGGAATTGGTTGCTAGCGGGGCTAGTGCGCTATGTAAGAATTACAATTTCAGATGCATGATGGTTGCTCGAAAACTTGAACCGAACTCGGGGGACTTTTCGTCCCCCGATCGTCAATTTGCACTACTTGGCGCCTTTTTTGACCGGGGATACGGTCGCCTTTTGCGGCGCGGTAGCGGTGGCCGCAGGTTTCGCGAGAACCTTGCTCAGTTCCGCGACATAAATTTGGCGGTTGATAACTTTGCCATCTTTGCCAATCAGCAACATCGTCGGCACGTTGACGATACCGAGCTCGGTCGCCAGTCGGCCATCCATTCCGCCAGGCTCATAGAGCTGAGGCCAATTCACGCCGAGTTCGCGGACAGCCGCGAGAGCGTTTTCCTTTTTGTAGTCGAGGTTGACGCCGAGGAGCGTGAATTCGCGGGCGTATTTGATCTGGAGTTGAGCCAGAGCTTCTAGATCCTCCTTGCACTGCGAATTGGCGGAATCCCAGTAGTGAACCAGAACGACGCGCCCGCGAAGGTCGCTGAGGCTGACGGGTTTGCCATCGAGTGTTTTGCCCTTCACGTCAAGAACTTGGCCGGCGCTGCGAAGGCGAGTGCGTGCCCCGCCAGCCTTTTTCGCGACTTCGAGCTGCGGAAATTTCTCCATGATTTGCGAATAAAACTTGAGGGCCTCTTCTTCGCGACCCATCAGGTCGTGGGTCATCGCAAGTTGGAAGTAAGCTTCGGACGAATCGGGATGGGATGGAAACTGCGCGATGAACGCCTCGAGTCCCTTCATCCAGCTCTCTTGAATCTTGGTGAAATCGGCGCCCTCTTTTTGAATGCTCACGCCATATGCAGCTTGCATGAAACGCCATTGCACATAACAGACAAAGTCCTTAAGTTTCGGATCATCGGAGACTTTGTTGAAAAGCGCTTGCAGCCGATCGACGCCGCCTTCATAGCCGCCAGTTTGCACGGCTGCGGAAATGCTGTCCGCCATTTGGCGAACCCACATCGAGGCTTCTTCCTTATTGGCCGCCGAGGTGATCAGCTTTTCTTGGATATCCGCCCGCTGGGTATTCAGCTTGGTTTTGCTTTTCTCATCCTCAGCGGTTGCTAGTTGAGCATCAATCTTCTCCAGTTGTTGGAGTATTTCTTGCGATTCCTTGGAGATTCCAGAGTCATTGGCGACTTCTGCCGCGGGATCGCGATTCTGAATTGGGGCGTTAAAGAAGAAGCCGGCGCTGGTTACTTCCGAACCGCCGACGCCTTGCGGTAGGTCGATGACTTTCCAAGTCGAGCCAACTCGCACCAGGGTGCCGATCGCAATTTGCGAGTTTTTCCCGCTCGTTTCGATCATCGCGGCGGCGTTATCATAGATCTCGACATCTTTTGCCGCGCCATCCGCGCCTGCGGGAATCACGCCGGGGCGCGTCGCGGCGAAGTTGAACCAGGTTGTTTTCGCCGTGGCGGCCTTATGCTTCTCGGCTAGCGCCGCGAAGTCTTTTCCGGCGGCGGTGATGCGTTCGGCGATCTGCTCGGCGCGGGTTTTATCGAGGCCAAGTTCGTCGAGTTCTTCCTTCGTCAGGAGCACTCGCTTGAAGCGCTGTGCATCTTTGGTTCGCAAAGCATCGACGACTTCCGAAGAAACTTCTTCGGCGGATATTTGCTTCCAGTGATCAATGGCGCCATCTTGATCGTCATCGACGCCCCAGCGCAGGCCAGCGACGCCGAGCCAGCGATACTGATCGGCTTTGCCATCGAAGTTGGAATCGACATCGCGATAAACTTCGATGCCATCTTTGAAGTAGCACCAAAGATCAATTTTTTGATCGCCGTTGTTGTCGACGAAGCGGCGCAGTGTGGCGCCATTGGCGTCGGAAACAATCCAGCCGGTCTTACCGCCGCCGACGACTTCGACGCGGCATTTTTTGATTTCTTCCGCCGTTGGTTTGGCGAAGTCAACGTCGGTTTGTACCGGCGCGAGGCCTAGCGCCTCCGCGGCCGTAGGATTTTGTGCCAGCGCCGCGTTACCGCAGATCAATAAGCTCGCCGTCGCCGTGCCATGTAAGCAAATTCTCTGTAGACCAAAATTCCGTATCCATTTTTGCCATGCAGCCATCGTGTGCCTCCTGTGCAGACTGAATCCATTATCGCGCGACGGCGAAAAAACGCCCTATTTCTGCTCCCTTTTTCGACGGTTTGGCGTAGGTGACATGAGCCTTTTGGGGGAGTTGTGAGGGCTCAAATCATGATGTCAGTAGTGCGAATGCGGTGATTGCGGGCTGAAAATGAACCGAAAGCCGGGCGGTGTGTCGATGATCTGGAGGTGATAGGAAAGAACTAAGGGTGTTTGACACTCCGTAAGTCGTTCCTAGAATACGGCCCTGGCGACGTGTTGGATGACGTCGCGGTTTTAGAGCGCGCATAGCTCAGTTGGTTAGAGCGCCACCCTGCTAAGGTGGAGGTCCCAAGTTCGAGTCTTGGTGCGCGCACTGAAGTGTCTTTCGATCAGCACAGGCTGTGGAAAGATCGTTGGTAATATTGCCGGCCGCGAGACGAGAAACGCGGGAAAACAGGCTTTTTGAAGTGCGGCTCGCCCAAATCGGGCCGCGGATCTTGAGGGGACCTTGGAGGGGACGTAGCTCAATTGGGAGAGCACCGCGTTTGCAACGCGGGGGTTGTCGGTTCGAGCCCGATCGTCTCCAGTTTCTTTGGGCCGAAGTGCTTTTGGGGTGAAATTCCCCTCAACTCTAGAGGCCCGGCGGACGAAAATAACCTTCCGCGATTGGCGTCCGAAAAGAACTGATTGTCGTAAGTTGTTTCTCAGTCAGTGTTTGCAGGAAAAGGAAGAAATCGAGTAGGAGGCCCTTGTTGAGTGTGAGTTGCTTCCTATAATTCGCCTCCCCACTGTGAGTAACACGCGACAGGAATGCTTCGCTGGTAACTTGTGATGGGGAGTTTTGGCCGAAAGGTTAAAACCGATGGCCTTTCAAAAGTGCCATTGACGAAGTGAGTCGAGTTGAGGTAATTTCGCTCTTTCCCCTAAGGGTGATGGCGAGACGAAATTCAAACCGACAACTTTGGGGTGGTTTCCGCGAAAGTCAGTGTTTCCGCCGTAAATCACGGTAGAAACATCGCCTTTTTCGGACTTGCTAAAGCAATATCGAAAATAGTGGCCGCCAACGCGGTGTTAGCTCAGGGTTGCCTGGTGCTGACGCGATCTTTGACAATTGGGTTGTATGAAGGTAGATGGCATCTTCGCGATAAGCCATTTTCCTTGATTATTCATAGCGAGCTTGGGTGAAAACCTGCGTGAGCCTTGATGATCTTGGAAGTTTGTCTTGTCACGATCTTAAAATAGCGCATCGCTGAACTGAAGTTTTCAAATAGCTTTATTGCTGTTCGTCAGCTTTGGTGAGGTGAAGACGAAAAAGATAGAAGTTTATCGTTGCGAGCGTTTCATGGATGCGAAGGATGGGGAGCCAGCAATGGGGAACCAGAGTTTGCGGAAGTGGTACGCGTCGTTGGCGGTGACCAAGATTTGTTTTGCTTCTTTCGACGTTGTTGGAGTCAGGTCGCTTGCGACTTGTTTCTGGCAGCCGAGCGAGGGTTGAATAGATGTGGTCAAGCTAATAAGGGCGCAGGGGGGATGTCTCGGCGTTAGAAGGCGATGAAGGGCGTGGAAGACTGCGAAAAGCTTGGGGGAGCCGTCAAACAGGCGTTGATCCCGGGATCCCTGAATTAACGATCACTGAATACATAGGTGATCGTGGCTAACCTGGTGAACTGAAACATCTAAGTAACCAGTGGAAAATAAAGAAAAATCGATTCCGTCAGTAGCGGCGAGCGACAGCGGAACAGCCTAAACCGCGGAGGTTTTCCTTCGCGGGGTTGCAGGATTTCTCACATGGGAAGCGTAACGACTAGCAGAATTCTTCAGGAAAGCTGAACCATAGAGGGTGACAGTCCCGTATGCGAAAGTTTGTTTGCTCCCGAGGAACACCTAAGTAGGTCGAGCCACGTGGAATCTCGACTGAATCTGCGGGGACCATCCCGCAAGGCTAAATACTCTCTAACGACCGATAGTGAAATCAGTAAAGCGATTGAAAGATGGGAAGAACCCCGAGAGGGGAGGGTTAGTGAACCTGAAACCCTGCGCTTACAAGCGGTCGGAGCCCGTTAATGGGTGACGGCGTGCCTTTTGCATAATGATCCGGCGAGTTGCGGTCAGCGGCACGGTTAAGGCCTTAAGGGCCGGAGCCAAAGGGAAACCGAGTCTGAATAGGGCGATATGTCGTTGGTTGCAGACGCGAAACTGCGTGATCTACCCATGAGCAGGTTGAAGCGCGAGTTATATTGCGTGGAGGACCGAACCCGTCTGGGTTGAAAACCGGTGGGATGACTTGTGGGGAGGAGTGAAAGTCTAATCAAACGCAGAGATAGCTCGTTCTCTCCGAAATAGTTTGTGGACTAGCCTCGAGCAACTACACATTGGGGGTAGAGATACTGAATTGGCGTGGGGGGCCTTCCAGCTTGCCCAGCCGAGCCAAACTCCGAATACCAGTGTGACTATCTCGGGAGTCAGTCCGTGAGGGATAAGCTTCACGGACGAGAGGGAAACAACCCAGACCATCTGCTAAGGCCCCTAATTTGTACTCAGTCTCAAAGGAAGTTGAGTTGCGGTGACAGCCAGGATGTTGGCTTAGAAGCAGCCACCATTTAAAAAGTGCGTAATAGCTTACTGGTCGAGCAACTCTGCGCCGATAATGACCGGGAGTAAGTACAAAGCCGAAGCAGTGGACCCCATTGGGGTGGTAGGAGAGCGCCGTACATCAGATACAAGTCCGACGGAAACGACGGATATCGGGGTGTACGGGTGCTTATGCCGGAATGAGTAACGATAAAGCAGGTGAAAATCCTGCTCGCCGAAAGCCTAAGGTTTCCTGGGGAAGGTAAATCCGCCCAGGGTTAGCCGGTGCCTTAGTCGAGGCCGAAAGGCGTAGACGATGGACAGCAGGTCAACATTCCTGCGCTTGTGTGGTGAATTGATGGAGGGACGGCGTCTCGATGGTGAGCCGTACGACTAGAAATGTCGGTAGGCCCTTTTGAGGTGGGGGAGAGGTAAATCCGCCCCTATAGCCAAGGGAGGGACTCGAGAGCGTTTACGATCTCGAAGTCATCTGAAGGACGTCCTAGAAAATCTCCTAAAAGTTAAAGTCACATAAACCGTACTAAAACTGACACAGGTAGGCGAGACGAGTAGTCTCAGGCGCTCGGGAGAATGGTGGTTAAGGAACTCTGCAAATTTGCCCCGTAACTTCGGGATAAGGGGCGCCTCCGCTTGTTTACGCTCGCGGGGGCCACAGAAAATCGGCTTCAGCAACTGTTTATCAAAAACACAGGTCTCTGCTAACTCGCAAGAGGATGTATAGAGACTGACGCCTGCCCGGTGTCGGTAGGTTAAGGAAGAGGGTTAGCCTCACGGCGAAGCTCGCAACCGAAGCCCCGATAAACGGCGGCCGTAACTATGACGGTCCTAAGGTAGCGAAGTTCCTTGTCGGGTAAGTTCCGACCTGCATGAAAGGCGTAATGACTGAAGCACTGTCTCAACCACCAACCCGGTGAAATTGTAGTCGTGGTGAAGATGCCACGTTCCCGCGGTTAGACGGAAAGACCCCATGAACCTTCACTGTAGGCTGATATTGGTCTGAGGTATGTTCTGTGTAGGATAGGTGGGAGGCTACGATCCTGCGGCGCCAGCCGTAGGGGAGCCAACGGTGAAATACCACCCTGAAAATGCTTTAGTTCTAACTTTGATCCCGTGAATCCGGGCAAAGGACATTGTCAGTTGGGCAGTTTGACTGGGGCGGTCTCCTCCAAAAAAGTAACGGAGGAGTTCAAAGGTACCCTCAGCCTGGTTGGCAATCAGGCGTCGAGCGCAAAGGTAAAAGGGTGCTTAACTGCGAGACTTCTCAGTCGAGCAGGTACGAAAGTAGGACTTAGTGATCCGGTGGTTTCCGTATGGAAGGGCCATCGCTCATCAGATAAAAGGTACTCTGGGGATAACAGGCTTATCGCTACCGAGCGTCCATAGCGGCGTAGCGGTTTGGCACCTCGATGTCGGCTCATCACATCCTGGGGGTGAAGAAGCTCCCAAGGGTTTGGCTGTTCGCCAATGAAAGTGGTACGTGAGCTGGGTTCAGACCGTCGTGAGACAG
>JBKJSI010000093.1:0-3701 GCA_046595915.1 Pirellulaceae bacterium | reverse complement strand
CAGGCTTACGAGCTACGGCAGAAAGTCGTCGACCTCGCCCCCGAGGACGCCCGCGATCCACGCTGGCACCTCGGCCTTTATTTCACCGACCGAGGCAAGTTCGAGAAGGAGCACGGGAGATACCCAGCCGCGCTCGATTGGTTCGAAAAAGCAGTTCCGGCGTGGGCAGAACTCGATCAAAAGTGGCCTGGCTCCGATGTGACGGATCAGCTCCGCTGGGCGCACCTACAGCGGGCGGTAACGCTTGACTTGATCGGTCGGCATGCTGAGAGTTTGTCGGATTACGACAAGGCGCTAGAACTCTGCCCCGTCGCCGAACGCCCGCATGTTCGCGCTCGCCGGGCGCAATCCCTCGCACACTCGGGCCGCGCGGGAGAGGCGTTGACGGAAGCGGTGGACTTGGAAAAGACGGCGACAAAATCGGCTGAGTTCCTTTACGACCACGCCTGCCTCTACGCCCTTGTGGCCGGGAAGTTACCCGAAAAGAAAGCGGAATGCGCAGACTCGGCAATGAAGGCCCTTCAGCAAGCCGCCAAGGCGGGATTTAAGAACGCCGCCCACATGAAACAAGACACCGACCTAGACCCACTCCGCGACCGCGAAGATTTCAAAAAACTCTTAGCCGAACTAGAAACAAATAACTCGCCGCCCTAAATCAAGACGTTCCAGCGCCAAAAAACAATGAATTCTGGCGCCAACTGAGGCGCGCGGTTGGCTTTCGACGCTTTTCTAAGGGAAACTGCCAAGCAAACCGGGGAGCGACTCATGTCAGACAACGCCCATCAAATCGAATCGATCTTCGCTGGCGCCGTCGCACTACCCACTGACCAGCGAAGCCAATTCCTCGACGCTCAATGCGCCGATTCGCCCCAGTTGCGCCAGCAAATCGATGCTCTACTTCGCGCGCACGACAAAGCCAACCACCTCCTCGACCGCCCGCTAGCAGGCGTAAATCAAACGGCCATTCACACCTCCCAAATCCAACACCCCGGCGAAATCATCGCCGGCCGTTACAAACTCCTCGAACAAATCGGCGTCGGCGGCATGGGCGCCGTCTGGATGGCCGAACAAAAAGAACCCGTCAAACGAAAAGTCGCGGTCAAGCTAGTCAAAGCCGGAATGGATAGCGCCCAAGTCCTCGCGCGATTCGAAGCCGAGCGCCAAGCCTTGGCGCTAATGGACCACCCCAACATCGCCAAAGTCTTCGACGGCGGTGTAACCGAACAAGGCCGCCCCTTCTTCGTCATGGAATTCGTCAAAGGCGTCCCGCTAACAGAATATTGCAACGAAGCGCGACTCTCCCTGAAAGAACGCCTCAACCTCTTCATCCCCGTCTGCCAAGCCGTCCAACATGCCCACCAAAAAGGCATCATCCACCGCGATTTAAAACCCTCGAACATCTTGATCTGCCTCTACGACGGCAAACCCGTGCCAAAAGTAATCGACTTTGGCCTAGCCAAAGCAATGCACCAATCGCTCACCGAAAACACCATCCACACCGCCTTCGGAATGATGGTCGGCACCCCGCTCTACATGAGCCCCGAGCAAGCCGAACACAATAACCTCGATGTCGACACCCGAGCTGACATCTATTCACTCGGTGTAATTCTCTACGAATTGCTCACCGGCACGACACCACTCGAACAAAAGCAACTCAAAGAAGCGGCCTACAACGAGATCTTGCGGCTAATCAAAGAAGTCGAACCGCCCAAGCCCAGCACCCGGCTAAGTGGTAGCACGAGTTTGCCGAGCATTGCAGCCCAGCGAAGCATCGATCCGAAGCAACTGAGTAAATCGCTAACGGGCGATCTCGACTGGATTGTGATGAAGTCGCTCGATAAGGAGAGAAGTCGCCGATATGAAACGGCAAATGGTCTGGCGCGGGATGTAGAACGGTTTCTGAATGATGAGGCGGTAGAGGCGAGCCCGCCAAGTTCAAGTTATCGGCTGCGGAAGTTGATAATGAAGCATCGTACGGCGATCAGTACGGCGGCGGCGTTTGCTGGAGTATTGGTTTTGGGAACCGCCGTCAGTGTTTGGCTCGCGGTTCGTGCGACGAAGGCGGAAGGAGATGCCAAGCAGGCGCTAGTGGCGGAAGCGAAGCAGAGGACGTTGGCGGAGAAAAATGAGGGGATTGCCAATGAACAACGAATCAAGGCGGAAGACGCAGTCAAAAAGGAAGCCGAGCAGCGGCGGATTGCCGAGGAGCAGAAGCTGAAGGCTGAGCAAGCCGAGGCCGCCACACTAGCCGACTACCGTTCCATCACCGATGAATCTGTTGAGCAACTGATCGGCTCGAAGGAAAACCTCGGCCTCAAGGAACGGGCATACCTTGAAAATACCATAAAGCGTTGGCAAGCCTTTGCGAACCGCCAGGGAGTCGACGAGCGCAGCCAAGCAATTCGCGGTGAAGGTCATTTTCGAGTAGGTACGTTGTGGCGGGCGCTCGGCCGTAATGAAGAAGCGCGAGCGGAGTACATGGCATCCATTGATATCTACAAGAAGCTGTCGGAGCAGTTCCCGATCGTCCCGGGTTACCAAAAGCACTTAGCATCCTCTCAAATCAACTTGGGAAGTCTGCACCAAGCACTCGGAAAACGAGAACACGCGCACCAAGCGTATCGCGAGGGCTGCGACGTTCTAAAGAAGTTGGTCGAGCGGTTTCCGAGCGATTTAATCTACCAACTGGATTTGGCGAGCGCTCACAATAACTTGGGGACTCTGCTCAGTGAAATCGGTAGGCAAGAGGAATCACGCCTGGAATTTGAGATTGCCCGCAATCTTGAAAAGGCTCTTGAGGAGCGTTCCGAGAGCACGCCTGAATTGCTGCGAATGCTTGCTCTCACTCGCGGCAATCTTGCTGGGCTCCTTTCAAACATTGGAAAGTATGAAGAAGCGCGTGACGAGTTTCAGGCGACGCGGGAAGTCCTGAAAACGCTTGCCGACCGATTTCGAGATGCACCTGAGTATCAACATGACTTGGCAGGCATTCACTATAACCTGGGCTGCCTGCTCCCCGAACTTGGCAAAATTGACGAAGCATTGGCTGAATACGATGCAGCTTTCGAACTGCAGAGGAAACTAGCAGCCGGATTCCCTTCGATTCCCATGTACCGAAGCGTGCTAGCTGCTACTCTTCATAATCGAGGTCACTTACTCGCCCGTATCGGGAAGACAGACCAAGCGCAAGCGGACTATGAATCCGCCCGTGATATCGGCAAGAAACTAGTGCTGGAGTTTCCCGAATTACCTGAATATCGAGACGGACTGGCTTCGACTCACGACAACCTAGGAGGTCTACAGCATAAGCTGGGCAACTTTACGGAAGCAAGGAGCGAGTATCAAGCAGCTGCCGATATTCAAAAGATGTTAGCGAACCAATTTCCAGCGAGACTTGAGTATAAAGTCGGCCTCGCTGGTAGCTACTGTAACTATGGTCAGGTGGTCAGCGACGGAGGCAATCCGGCCGAAAGCCTTCCGTGGTTCAACCTGGCAATTCACACGCTGAAAGGCGTGCTAGAAAAGGAACCGCGCGATCTGACTGCCAAATCATATCTGCGGAATAGTCATGTTGGCCAAGCTATTGTTCCGCACCAACTGAAAGCAGCCCCTGAATCGTGTGCTAGAGTTTAGCGGTTCCACCAAGGAAATCGCGGATGGCACAGCGTAAGATTTTGACGGTCGAGCAGAAGATTGCGATC
>JBKJSI010000867.1:0-8533 GCA_046595915.1 Pirellulaceae bacterium | reverse complement strand
GCCTCGCCGCGGACAAATTGGGGGACGCGGCGATCTTTGCAGCGATCGAGTTCGGTGGGGGAGCCATCGAAGATGATCTGCGACTCATGTGCCGCCAGGCGCGATGCGGGGTAGAGCATGATGACGCGGTCGGCGACTTTGCGGGCGGTGTGCATGTCGTGCGTGACGACGATGCTGGTGATCGGGTTGTTGCGACGGGTGCGCAGGATCAGTTCATTGATCACGTCGCTCATGATCGGGTCGAGCCCGGTGGTTGGCTCGTCGTAAAGCATGAGTTCCGGGCCCAGCGCCAATGCGCGGGCAAGGCCGACGCGCTTTCGCATGCCGCCGGAGAGTTCGGCGGGCTTCTTTACGGCGACCGAATCGGGCAGGCCGACCTCGGCGAGCCGTTCGAAGACGATTTTGCGAATTTCGTCGTCGGTCCGTTTGCCATGTTGGCGAAGGGGAAAGGCGACATTCTGACCGACAGTCATACTGTCGAAGAGCGCGGCGGTCTGAAAAACATAGCCAAAGCGGACTCGCTGGCGCGTGAGGTCGGCATCGGAAAGCTTGGCGATATTCTGCCCATCGAAGTGTACGGTTCCCCTATCAGGACGGATGAGGCCGATGATCGTCTTCATCAGCACCGACTTACCGCAGCCGCTTTCGCCGATGAGGGCCAAGGTTTGACCCCGGGGAAGTTTGAAAGAGACATCACGAAGCACGCGCTGCGGCCCGAACTCGACGTCGACATGGGCCATCTCGACGAGTGGCTTTTGGTCATCGACATCGTGGGGGTGGATCATTTGCGTGAGCAGCTTGGAGTCTGAGAAAGGCAAGTGACAGCAATTAGCCTGAGACCAATTTTGCGCCGTCGGGCCAGATGATGTAGTAGACCGCGTCGATGGTGATCGAGAGCGTAAGGTCGAGGGCGAGGATGACGACGAAGGAATAGACGAACGCGGCGGTGGCGGCGCGGCCTACGCCTTCTGCGCCTGCGGTGCAGTGGAAGCCGCGGTAGCAGCTGATGAGGGCGATGGCGCCGCCGAAGAAGAGGCTTTTGAAGATGCCGCTGAAGAGATCGAATTCGCCGACATATTGGGCGGAGTTGTAAACGTAGTGATGGCCATCGATGCCGAGGATGACGACGCTATAAAAGTATCCACCGACGACGCCCATGTAGTCGGCCATGATCGTGAGCGTCGGAATGAAGAAGAGGCAGGCGAGGAATCGAGGAACGACGAGGTAGTGATAGGGGCTTGCGCCCATCGCCGAGAGGGCGTCGATCTGTTCGGTGACGCGCATCGTACCGAGTTCGGCGGCCATGGCGCTGCCGACGCGGCCAGCGAGCATCGTGCCGGCGAGGACGGGGCCGAGTTCGCGAACGAGGGTCATGTTGATGACTGCGCCGAGGCGGGTTTCGATGCCGAGTTGGCTGAACTGAAAATAGCTCTGCACGGCGAGGACCATGCCAATGAACGTTCCCGTGAGCGCCACGACCGGCAGGCTGAGCACACCGACCTGATAGAAGTTGGGAAACAGCGTTTCCCGCTTGGGGCGGTGAAGCAGCATCCAGTGGAGCGTGTGGAAGACGAAGAGCGTGAAGTCGCCGGCGGCGTTGATCGAGTCGATGACGACCCCGCCCCAGGAAGCGACCCAATCACCCAGCGCGATCAGCACGCCGCGAGAGGCGGCGCCGTTACCATTTCCATTGCCATTGACGGAGAGCGTGCTGGCCATGCGATGACTTCAGTGCAAGCGGAACTGCGCCCTGCACTGCGCAGGACGACCCGGCCTTGGGTATCGACGGAGAAGGTGGGGGACTTGAGGAGGAAATGCGGGGCTGCGCGGTGGCATTCAAGAAATCGGAGAATGCGGAAAGGCGAGCCACAGATGGACACAGATTTTCACGGATAAATTCAGAGTGAGATGCGATGTGCGCGCAGTGGCGCCTTGGAAGTTTTTAGGCGATGTGGTTTCGCGGGGAGGGGCTGATTGTTGGCGACGATTTGGGGGTTGGTGGGCGAGTGAAGAAGCTGGTGAAGTTGCGCGGGAGCTGGAAGAGCTGGTGGAGGAGTGAAGTTGCGTAGTTTGCTGTGGTGCGGAGGAAGTGAGTGCAGGTGGTGAAGAAGTTGATGCGAGGTTTGGGGGTGATCAGTGTGATTGGTTTGGGGAGTGGCTCGGATTTGGATGCGCGCGGAGTGGAGGTCGGTAATGAAGATGTTTTTTGGCGAGGGGCTCGGGGCTTTTTCGACGTTGGCGGCAGATCTGGGTTTTGTGTTTTTCGGAGTTCGCGGTGGAATTGGCGTTGTTCTTTTTGGAACTGGCGGTCGGTGGCGTCGAGGCTGCGTTCCATCGATTCGAGTTGGGCGAAGAGGGCGGATTCATGCGCGCTCATTTGCGGCGCGCGGGCTGGGCGGGTCAGCCGGAGGCCGAGCAAGAAGAGGGCGATGAAAAAAAGGATGAGGATAGTGGTCATGTGTTCATTATCACTACTCTCGATGTGGTGTCAACGTGTGACACTATAAATTTTTATATTTTCATCTATTTTGTATCACTTTGGAAATGGATGCGCAACCGTGATCGCTTTGTCATCCCCTAGCGTCATGCCTTGAACTGAGGCGGGGAGGGCCTTGCGAAGGGGCCGGCGACATGGCCTCGCATTTGGCCGTAAGCGAGGTAACGCCGCCTTCATAGCATGGACATCGTGCGCAAGTGTGCGGCCCATTTTCCGTAAGCCGAACGCTCGAAGTAGAGAAATCCTGGCTACTTGAGAGATCTGACGGTGGGGGCTTTGGCTTGGGTTTTTGGCTGTTCTTGTGCCGGGCTTTGGGTTGGCGCGGATGCATCGTCGAGGCGGCGGACGGCGGAGGCTTTTTCGATCGCTGGCGGCGTGCGACGCGATGAAGTGCGACCGGGTAAGACCGGTTCCGGAAGCTGGAGCGGCTGCTTGCTTAGCGTGTCGATCGGGTTTTTCAAATCGAAATACTCTTCGGAGGGCTCCGTTTGCGAGGGGTAGCGCTGGCCCACTTCCGCGGGCCGGATTGCTTTGGAATAGCATCGATCTGGACCGAAGAGCAGCAGCGGGCCGGCGGCTTGAAAACGTTCTTCGACGAAAACGACGCCGTGCGTTTCGAGGATTGTTCCGGTTTGGCGCTCTAGGGTCGCGAGGGCGATGTTGTAGTTGGTAAGCGCCTGGGCTTCGGAGCTGACGGCGTTGCCCCAGTCATTGAGCGCTTGCAGTGCATTAAGGAAGATGACTCGGCCGATGCGAAATTCTTGTAATTGAAGCTCGAGGTTTTCATACGCGGCTTCGCGAGTGGCGCGAAAGGCTAAGAACTGTTCGTAGGCGCTGTCGAGATTTCGCACAGTCGCCGCGACCTGATGAACGGCGGCGTGAACGCCTTGGCGAATGTTCACCTGATCCTTTACTAGCTGTAGTTCCTGTTGCCGCACCGAGGCGCGACCTTGGCGAAAGCCGAGGGGCACGGAGAAATTAATTCCCATCGCCCAATCGGTGAATTGTCCGCCGCCACTGGAAATTGGCGTTCCGTTGGGCATCGTTCCTTCGAGACCATTCCACCGATAAAGGGCGACCGCGTTCGCGGTTGGCAACATTTGATTTTTCGCTTGCAGGAGCCGCTGCTGGTCAGCTTCATAGATGATTTTGAGTTCCAAGATGTCTGGCCGTCGTTGTTCGGCTAAGGTCAGGAGTAGATCCCAATCATCGACGAGGCGTTCACTCGTGGGAGGTGAACTGGGCATGATGATTCGCGAGTCTTCCGGCGGAAGGCCGAGGATATTGCGAAGCGCGGCTTCGGCGGCGAGGACACTTGCTTCCGCGGCAATGGCGTTCGCCCGAAACTGATTGAAAGTGACGCGCGTTTGCGCGACGTCGCCGAGATCGGAAAGGCCGGCGATTTCCTTGCGGGCCTTCTCTCGCTTGAACGTCTCCTCGGCGAGTTGAAGTTGAATGCGTCGCGCCCAGAGGTTGGTGCGGGCGAAGACGAGGTTCCAGTAACCTTCGATGACGCCGCGCGTCATTTCTTGGGTGCTATCCTTCATTTGGAAATAGGAAAATTCGGTGTTCAATCGTGCGATGACGATCGGCGCGGTGTTGACGTAGAAGCCCGCGCCTTGCAGCAAGGGCTGTGTGTAACTGAGTTCGGCGGCGCTGGCGGTGCGGGGATTGAGCGGAAAAGTTCCCGGGCCATTGAACCGCGTCGGATTGCTGTTGACGCCCACATTCCATTGCCCGCCGAGTACGTTGGTCTTGCTCAGCCCCACTTGGTGATTAAACGTGTCGCTACGATTGCCGGTGATGAGCGTTTGATTGGCTGGGTCGACTGGATCAGGAATCGCGCCGGGCGTTTCGTTGCGGTTTTGAGTGGCGTTGTAGGTCAGCCTCGGATCGAAACGCGACTTGGCTTGCTCGATGGTGTTATTGATGATCGAAGCGTCATAGATGGTTGAGCCGCTGGAAACAGCGGTGACGCCGGCTAAGACACGAATGACCTCGCCATTCTCCAGAGCAATTCGAATGCTCTCATCCAGCGTGAGCATCCACGTTTCTTCGGCATTGCGAGCATCGCGAACGGTTCGAGGGCGCTTCATCGCGGGAATAGGCGCTGGCGCGAAGCTGGTCGGATCACGAAAGGAGACATCGGGCTCCGCCGGCAAGATAATGCGCCGCAAATCGCTTTGCGCGATGGCGACCTTCACGCCGAGACTCGAAAGTCCGGCGAGGAAGAACGCTGCGATGATCGCGATCCGTGCGAGCATGAATTCGGCATCCTGCCAGGTTAGGAATGGGCGGCTTAGGGATTTGCAGGCTCCGCCGCTTCGGCGGTTGGCAACGGAAGCCGCGTGCGCTGACGCAGCACCACTTCGGCGGCTTCGGAATCAGTCGTGTCGATCGCGATTTCGCCATCGACAAGAACCAGAATGCGCCGCGCTTGGCGGGCGACCTCCATGTCGTGCGTCACGATGATGACGGTCAACTGGAACTCAGAATTCAGCTTGCGAAAAAGCTGAATGATCTCTTGGCTCGTGCGGGTATCGAGGTTTCCCGTCGGTTCATCGGCCATCAGGATGGCGGGACGGTTGACGAGCGCGCGGGCGATGGCGACACGCTGTTGTTGTCCGCCGGAGAGTTGATTGGGCTTGTGGTCTAGCCTGGCCCCAAGGCCGACTTGGGCCAGCATTTCGGCGGCACGGGTGCGGCGCTGTTTTCGCGAAAGCCCCGGGGTATACATCAGCGGCAACTCGACGTTCTCGACCGCTGTCGTTCGGGACAAGAGATTGAAATTTTGAAACACAAAGCCAATTCGCCGATTGCGGAGGTTGGCTCGCTGGACGGCGTTCATCGAAACGACTTCCTCGCCGGCGAGCAGAAAGCTCCCCGCGGTAGGTCGATCGAGACAGCCGAGCGTGTTCATGAGAGTCGATTTTCCCGAGCCCGAGGGACCGATGAGGGCGACGAATTCGCCCTGTTCGATGTTGAGGTTCACGGAGCGGAGCGCATGGACCTGGACTTCTCCGAGGTCGTAGCACTTAGCCAGATTGCGAATCTCGATCAGGGCCATGAAATGTCAAATCAAAGTAAGGCGGAAGAGTGATTTCGAACCCGCTATCGCGATGCTGGAGAAGACTGCATTGCTGCTGGCATCGCTGGCGGCTTCGATCACAATTCCAGCGTTGATGTTGTATCGTCGCTTGCGTGGGCTTGCGTCATTTTCAGTTTTTGCACGTCGCCGAGTTACTCCATCTTTCCAAGTCGCTAGTCGCCGCTAACTTAGCGCTAGCGCAAGCACTGCTACTCGTAGCGGAGTGCGTCGATGGGGTCGAGCATGCTAGCTCGCCACGCGGGATAGAGGCCGAAGAACACGCCCACGGCGGCGGCGAAGCAGAGCGCGACGACCGCGGCGGGCACGGAGATAATGAAAGGCCAGTCCGTGCCAGGAGAGAGATAGTTGATGCCGCTCGTGATGACCCACGAGGATGACACACCAACGAAAATTCCAATGACGCCGCCGACGCTCGAAAGCACGATTGCCTCAACGAGAAACTGCCAGAGTATATCCATGGGCTTGGCGCCGACGGCCATGCGGACGCCGATTTCGCGGGTGCGCTCGGTGACGGAGACGAGCATGATATTCATAATGCCGACGCCGCCGACGAGGAGCGATATCGCGGCGATCGACGAGAGCATCATCGTCATCGTGCCGGTGATGATGTTCACCATGGCAGCCGCTTCTTTGAGATTGTGGACTTCAAAGTCCGCCGCCTGGCCAGGCGCAATTCGGTGACGATCAAGCAAAAGCGACTTCACTTCAAATTCGGCGTCATTCATTTTCTCTGCCGTCTTCGCGGAGATCATGATGATCGAGACATTCGAAAAGGGCGTGCCTTCGATGCGTTTTTGGGCCGTCGTAAACGGCATGAGCAAGATGTCATCTTGATCGTTGCCGACGAGATCGGTTCCTTTTCGTTCAAGGACGCCGACGATCTGAAACGGGATGTTTTTGACCCGAAGCTGTTGTTTGAGCGGGTCTTCGCCGGAGAAGAGGCGAGTGGCCAAGGTTTGGCCGATGACACAGACTTTGGCAGCGGAACTGATATCGCGATCGGTGAAGAACTCACCTTTGGAGAGAGGCCAATTGCGGACTGTTAAATAGTCAGGACCGACACCAAAGACTTCTTTAGGTCGCCAATTCATGTTGCCGCCGATGACTTGCGCGCTTGCACCGGCGATGGGGGAGGTCGCTAAGACCGATTCGCATTCACGGGCAATGGCTTTGGCGTCATCCGGTGTAAGCGAAGGGACTTGTCCTTGTCGCACGCCGCCGCTCTGACTTCGGGCCGGAGCGACGAAGAGGACATTACTTCCGACGCTCGATAGTTCACCTTGAACCACGCCGGCTGCGCTTTGGCCGACGGAGACCATGGCGGTGACGGCGGCGATTCCGATCACGACCCCGAGCATGGTCAGGCCGGCGCGCATTTTGTTCTTGGCGAGCGCCCGCATTGCGATGGTAAAGATATCTAGCCAACTCATGAACCGGCCGATCCTGTGGCAGCGCTCACCCCGGTGACTAAGGCTTGGCCGACTTGGAGGTCGCCTTCGAGGATTTCCGCATATTGATTGTCGCTTAATCCAAGCAGGACGGGCACTGCCCTTAAAAGACCCTTTTCCTCAATCCACACGATGCGCTTCATGCGATTTCGGGCGAATTCGACTTTTTCGCTGGCAGAGAGCTGTTTATTGCCTTCATCTTCGTCGGGTTCTGTCGAGACAACGCCATCGAGATAATGTTTATCTGCTTCGCGTACTTGGGCGGGAACAGGAAAAAACCTCACCGCCGCCATGGGCAAGCGTTTCACTTTTTCTTTGGCGGCGATTTGGAACGAAATGCTCGCCGTCATCCCGGGTAGGAGCTTGAGTTCGGGATTCGGTACGGAGATGACGACCGGATAGGTCACCACGTTTTGCGTTGTCGTGGAGCTCTTGCGAACTTGGAAAATCGTGCCTTGAAAAATATCCTCGGGATATGCGTCGACCGTAAATTTGACGGGCTGATTTTCCGATTTGGCTTTGTTGATTTCGCCGATGTCGGCTTCGTCGACCGAGGCGAAGACATGCATCTCCTTTTCCATTTCGGGCGCAACAATGAAAAGCTCGGGAGTGGTAAAGGAGGCTGCGACGGTTTGGCCGACGTCGACCTTGCGCTCGAGGACGACGCCATTTACTGGTGAGAGGATATCCGTATAGGCCAGATTCGCTTGTGAGTTTTTGAGGCTGGCCGCGGCTTGGGCAATGGAGGCTTCGGCGAGTTGTTTTTGAGCCTCCAAGGTTATTCGCGCGAAGCGGTATTGATCCATTTCGATGCCAGAAACATAGTCTTCTCGGACAGCTTGTAGTTTCAATACTCGCTCTTCATTGCGTTGCGCTTGGACTAACAATGCATTGATGCGATCAAACTCCGCTTTTTGCGAATTGAGATTCGCCTGATCGCGATCGACGACGGGCGATAGAAGTCGCGGGTCAATTCGGGCGAGCAGATCGCCCTTTTTGACGATGCTGTTGTAGTCGACGTTGATCTCTTTAATCGGGCCGGAGGCGAAGGAGCCGATCGTGACGGAGCGGACTGGCTTAATCGTGCCGGTCGAATTGACGACCGATTCAATGCGGCCCTCGGTAACCTTGGCCGTGCGATATTTGGGGCCGGGAATGAGCCGAAAGTCGGGATAGGCATAGCGGAATGCGCCAAAGCCAATCACGATTACCGCGACGAATCCGATAAACCAAAGTAAAATTCGCCGCAAACCAGCTGACTCCAGGTAAATTTGTCGCAGCGATCGCAACGGGCAAGTTCTGGCCGCAACACCTTCGCTACCAACCTTTACTACCTCACCGCAACATCGCGAGTTTCTCGCCGGACAAATCGTCGCGGATTAACCAGCTTTCCAGCATAGTTGCGGACCTGGGTTTCGCCGAGGCTCGACGAAGGGCAATTCGCGATTCAACGCGGGAAATTGGGCCGTAAATGCAAAC
>JBKJSI010000770.1:0-17528 GCA_046595915.1 Pirellulaceae bacterium | reverse complement strand
CGACCACCCAAAGCAGGCGCCGGAATGAGCGGCTCCAAGATCGCCCATTGAGCGTCGCTGAGATCGGTCGAATACGACTTCCGTGCCAAAGTAGACATCGCGAGCATCCTGCTAGCAAGCGTCCCTGAAAAGCACGCAACATGCCACAAGTATTAGGCTTGCGCCAAGAGCAGATTTTCCGGATAGCTTCTCAAACCGAATCAGGAAAGTAACTATGCCCGCCAAGGTGCTCGTTTTTGCTGGAAGTCTGCGACGCGATTCTTTTAACAAAAAGCTCGCGCGAATTGTCGCCAAAGACGCCGCCAAGGCGGGCGCGGAGGCGACTTTCATTGACTTGGCCGATTTTCCTTTGCCGCTCTTCGATGAGGATGTCGAGAAGGCGGGCACGCCAGAGACGGCGCTGCGGCTGAAGAAGATTTTCATCGGTCATGATGCGCTGATTATTTGCTCGCCGGAATACAACAGCTCGATTACGGCGGTGCTAAAGAACACGATCGATTGGGTCTCGCGTTCGGCGCCGGGTGAGCAATCGCTCGCGGCGTTTCAAGGCAAAACAGCATTGCTACTAGCGGCTTCTCCTGGCGCGCTTGGCGGCCTTCGAGGACTTGTTCATTTGCGGTCGATCTTGGGCAACATCGGTGTGACGGTGCTGCCAGGACAATATGCATTGGCGACAGCGCATGCGGCGTTTGATGAGAAGGGAGAACTCAAAGATACGAAGGTTGCCGCGAGTATTGGCAACCTTGTTCAACAGTTGGTTTCGGTGACGAGCAAGTTAAAGGCGGGAGCGTAATTACACACTCAGGATAGGTCGATCAACAAAAAAGGGGCGCCTTTCCCGGAGTGAAAGGCGGCCCTTCGCAGCATTATCAATTGCCACTGGCGTCGTTACATTTCCAGCGGCAATTGAGCTGATTCGGTGATTCAGTCAAGCGATGCTGATCGCTTCTTCATAAGTCAATCCTCCGACGTTCGTTCATTGCGACTCATTACTCGATGGGGAGGCCAGCTGCTTCCGTCAAACGATTGAAATAAGCACACGCCGTCACATGATTGATGAGTTGAACCAGATGACGCGGACTGGTTTGCTTAAGAGCTTCCGCTGCATCCTCATCAGTTGAAGCGATTGGCGAGGCGGCCAAGTGCTTGGCGAATTGGAAGAGCGAACGATCTGCCGCACTGAATTGGTCCCAGTTGCCATCGAGAGCGAAGATTTGGTCGTCGGTTTGACCCAGCTTCTTCAGCGTGTTCATCGCTTGGGCCGTGGCGTACCAAGCGCGATCTTGGCGGGCGGTAATCCAATTGACCTGAGCTTTTTGAAGCGCCGTCAAATCGCCGGTTTGCTTCTCACGAGCAGCGAGGGCAGGCAGGCGGCCGCGACCTTCATTGGGAAAGTTCGCCAAGAGGCGCACCCAATGGGACGCTCGCAAATCTTGATTCGATTCCTTTAGCCACGCTGTCACCACTTTCTCATTGACCAGCGGAAGCCGAGTTTTGCGATCTTTGAGTCCAGCAAGACGGCTCAACACTTCTTCGCGAGGCTCGAGTTTCGGACGCGTGCTCAATCCAAGTCCCGTTGGCTTGCCGCCGACAACTTCAAATGGCGCTACAATCGATGGCAGGGTCAAATATTTTGCCGAGGTTGGCGTCTCGAACGTGTCGGAGTGCTCGACGGCTGGCGTCGCGCTCGGTTGACCAGCCGCTTCGCCTCGGCGAGCGAAGGTGTTGCCAGAAGACTGGGGAATTCCGGCTCCTTCCTTCCAGCGATTGATCGAGTTGTTGCCACACATCGACATCGTCATTTCCAGCACTTGTTCCGGCGTGTAGTGCTTAAGCACGGCGTTGATCACTTCGTCGGAGAGTTTGTGAGGCTCCCAAGTCAAAATGCGGGCGTACTTAAACGCGGCCTGCTCTTTTTCGCCGTAAACCGACCAGTCGGAATCCAAGGCGGCGATCGCATCATCCGTCATGCCGGTGGCGGAGAGCTTCCACTCTTGATGTCCCAGGCAATATTGGCAGTTGTTCGTTCGAGCCACGATCCAAAAGAGCTGTGTCTTGAATTGGTAGGTGAGCGTCATGTTCTCGTCCGCATTGCGCGAGAAATCACGGCGCGGTGCGTTGGCTCCGGCTGCAGCACCTCCGGGTGCTGCGCCCCCTGGGGCAGCTCCATTCCCAGTTCGCGGGCGATTGCCGCCGCCGAAGACGGTGCCTTCGCTGGCGGGAACATAGTGGTATCGCAGCCGAGCTTCGTAGCTATTAGCGCGTTCGCCAAGCTCTTCTTTGTCCTTGTCAGTCAGTTCCGGCAGCGGAATCCTGAGCGGACGTTTTTTCAGATCTTCGAGCATCTGCTTCATCTCGGGCCGAGTTACCGGCACGGAACGAGGCAGCTTCACCGGCTCGTCGGCTACTACAAAATTTGCCAGTGACAGGCAAATGAATGTCGAAAAGAAAACTCGCATGGCTCAATATCCAATGAAATGAATGAGGACTGAGTTTCAAAAGGCAGTCATCTCGCCCCAGAAACAGAATTGCCTACGCCGGTTGATCCACCAATCGAGACCAACCCTTAAACATTATTTTCTTCACGGATCACGCTGATTGAAGGCGAAGTCGTGACGCTGTACTGCACCTTCTTTTGAACGCGCTCTCCCTTTGGCGACGTCAGGTCCAGCTTCACTTCGAAGCGGACACAAGATGCCGTCATTGTCTTGGGTTCGCCTGGCGTGAGTTCAAAGCCCTTCAGCTGATATCCCATCAGCCAGTCTTCGTCGGCGACATGAACCGGCGCCTTGGCGTCCTGCTTGAGCGAATCGGGTTTCGCTTGTTCTTTCCAAGCCGCTAGAGCGCGCTCCAAGGACTGCCGGGCGACGCTGACATCAATGGTTGTTGGCGGCGCGTGATTCACGCCACAACCGAGCGCACTGACTGTTGCCAGTAGCAGTGCGCTCATTAAAAAAGTAAACCTTCGTCGAGGCATTTGAGTGCTTCCCCGTTTCGCTTGAAGTGAATGAAGAACTAAGGCATATCAAACACTTCGCTGCCATTGCGGGTGCCCATGGCTCGCCAAATCACGATGTTGATGTTCCCCGTGACCGTACGAACCGAGCCATCGCAAAGACCCACGTTGATGATCTTGCCGGCGTGGCTGCTATTGGCGGTCGTGGCGATTCGTCCAGGTGGGTACATGCAGGAAGGATCAAATGGCGGTGTAGCGTGATAATACGCGGTCGTGCTGTGGTAGCCCTGAAGCCAAGGGGCTCCCACGTCGCTTACACGCTGATAGGAGAGATTCTTCTTATCAATGGCGCGGCACTGGTCCATCGCTTCATCAGGCGTGGCGGGAAATGTCTGAGGCCAGAACGTATCGTTCTTGGACGAAATCGCGTTGCTGAAATCGCCCTTGTCATGTTCCGACCAGGCGGCGGTGTTGCTCGTGCCATCGGTCACCATGGCGAACGTTACTTTTTTGTCGAGCATCGCCACGCCATTGGGTTCAGCAAAACCGAAGTTGGGGTCAGACTGATTGGTGGAAGGCAATCCGTAGAGAATCACTACACCCTGATTGACGCGGTAGTTATTGCCCGCCCAACCTGCGGGTACATCCTGCTGCGGATCAGAGGGGCAAAGAAAGGTGGGCACTTTGATCGCGCGAGCGATCGTATTGTTGGCATGGTTCCAGCTGACATTGAAATCAACTTGGTCGGCGATTGGCCCTTGTTCGATGAACCGCAGCAGCATGGCGTGCCCGGAGATTTGCGTGTTGTTCACTCGCGCCGGTGGGAACGCCAACAGCGTGTCATGGTAGTTATGCAATCCAAGTGACAGCTGCTTGACATTGTTCGAGCACTGCATGCGCCGAGCCGCTTCGCGAGCAGATTGCACCGCCGGCAATAGGAGCGAAACGAGGACGCCAATAATGGCGATCACCACTAATAATTCCACGAGCGTAAAACCGGGACGATTTCGTCGCATGGCGACACCTCTTTCACAATAGAAAAAATAATGAAGTGCAAGAACATCTACCGAGGGCCACAACGTTCAGCGTGCGAGGCAGGAAAAATAAATGACTTCCGCGCACAAACGCCGCAACCGTTCGATTCGAGAACAGGGTGCATTCACGTGAAGGCGATTGGCCTTGATTCAAGTGAAATGCGCTGGATGGCGTGGTCGGACTGCGGTGTGAAGTAGTTGCCGCAATGCCGATGAACAGAAACTACGCGCAGATTCCCACGAAGATTCAATCAGGGCGGCGCGCAGACCGGCGTTAAGTGAAATCGCCGGTTAAGCCATTCGCGGGGGATGGAAAATGCCGCTGGGCAATTCCAGAGAATACGTGTTAAGGATGAAGGGCAGGAACGACCGAGCAAACTCTCGTTCCTCCTGAGGTTGATTCAAGATTGCAACGACTTGGCGATCGGGTCGAAGCTGAACCGGAGCAGGCGCCGGAAACGGCGCCGGATTGGGATTCGACTGCGAGCAACGAGGTCCATGACACTGCTTCACCGGCCCCAGCGGATTGTCCGTTGACCCAGTCGCAGGCGCGTCATGACTCGATGAATGGCTCATTGCCAGATAGTCACCGCAAGTTCCCGCTCGCGCAGACTGAGCGCAAACGATGCTAAGCATCGCCAAAGCGAACAGTATTAGTAGGCGGAGTTTGGACATGAGCGTTGCAGAAATGACTGTTTTGACCAGCGCTAACCGATTACGCCAATGATCGGCGAAGGTTCAAAACTCCCCCCAAAGTATTTGGGTTAGGGGGATTTGGCAAGCGATCCTGGCTGAATTAGCGGATTTCCACCATAAAGCGAAGGAAATTGGCCTCCAGAACAGCCAAATCATTGCCAAAACAGCTGGAAAATTCCTTGACTCGGTCATTGGGGCTTAGGGCGGTGTTTTTAGCCGCGCCAGTCAGCTGAAGGTATTTGGCGTAGCCCTTGGGGTTCGTCTCGGTGAGGTAATGGCTCAGCGCCCACGCCTCGGCGTAAGCATTGGCGGCGGCTTGGTCGAACGCCCGATCCTGGGAAATGAATTGCAGCAGCGCCCCCTTTTGCCGCTTAGCTAAGGTGCCGCGAAACTGGTTGAGCAGATTGCGATTGACTCGATCAGCAGGCGTCGTCTTCTTCAGGCCGTTCCAAACGCCAGGCGCTTCGAACAGCGTCGCAAGTCCCTCTACCACCCATTTGGGCTGTTGGCCAAAGCGAGAATGCACGCCCGAGTTAAACGCCATTTGATGCGTCACCTCATGGATCACGGTCTCGGCATTGGTCTGCCACTCGGCGGGGTTCTTGCGCCCGGCGGTGTAGTCGTACATATAAACGCGATTCGATTTCGGTTCGTAATATCCGAGCACATTATTGCCAACGCGGTTGCCTTGCTGTGCTGAAAATCGCAGGAAGTCGTTTTGAGTGGGAAAAACGACCGCAATCAGAATGAACTTAGGGTTCTGGAGCGGAAAGCTGCGGACTTGAAAATACCAGCGGAACGAGCGGTAGATTTCTTCGAAGCGAGCGGCCCAGGCGTCGCGCTGGCCAGCAGGGTGAACAACGAGGTAGTGCCCTGTGCCGCTGACATCAAATCCTTTGCCAAATTCGCGCAAAAGCTGTGTCTTCAGCTCAGCGGCGGGACTGGCATTGAAGACCCCTTGGCTCCATTGAGGGCGAGCGAGCTTGTCTTTTGCAAGAAGTCGCAACTGGCCGTCATTACCTAAGATTTGGACTTGGTCAGTCGTGTCAGCCAAAACCAGGCCTTGGAGAGTTGACCCACCGTAGTCGACTTTCAGCAGGCGATCGGCGGCCGAAAGCAAGTCGACCCTCGCCAGAAGGAGCGCGAATAATACGGTGGCGAATACCCTTAACGACAAATGCGGGGTGAATTGGGTGGAAAGCATCGGAAAATCAGCTCTTCCGCGGAGTCATGGAGATGGTTTCACTTGACGCTGGAATTTGGCGCACGCCATTTGGCGCCAGCTAAAAGGTACGTTTTTGGTGAGGCCGAGAGGTCCGGTCGCGCCGATTCTGGCGGCCAAGTCGCCGAAAACCTACAATGAACCTCCGCCGCTGCTTTCGGAAATGAGGATTGTTCGCATGAATCTGTCTCCCTGTTTGCTAATGCTGCTCGCCCTTTCCCAGGCGGCCGATGCCCCCAAGGCTGACCCCAAGGCCGATCCGAAGAAGGCGCCGCCGACCGAGCAAGCGACCACCGAAAAGAAACAAGACGACAAGAAACCAGCCGCCCAAGAGGATCTGACCGAAAAAGTAAAAGAGCTCTTCAAGCAACTCGATGATCCCAGCGCCGAGAAGCGCGACGCAGCGGAAAAAGGCCTCGTCGAACTAGGCCCGAGCATCATGCCGCTCCTGCCACGCGTCACGCCGCGCACTTCCGCCGAAGTAAAAGATCGCCTACTGCGGATCTCCAAGTCACTCGACAAAGTCGCGGCGGAAGAAATCATCAAGCCCAAGATGCTTACCGTGGCGGGCGATGTTTCGCTCAAGACCGTCCTCGAAGAAATCGAAAAGCAGACCGGCAATAAAGTGCGCGACATGCGCATGGAAGGAGGCGGCGAGGCCGCCGACCTCACCATCAAAAACAAACTTGAAAACATCCCCTTCTGGCAAGGACTCGATCAGATCTTGGATGAAGGGGAGCTAAGCGTCGAGGGCGTCGCCACCGAATCAGGCGCACTCGGAATCATCCCGCGTCCAGAAGGCCAGGCCAAGCGATTTGGCAAAGCGTTTTATTCTGGCCCCTTTCGCTTTGAGACGATTGAACTCGAAGCCAAACGCAGCCTGCGCGCCGCCAATATGGAGCGCCTCAAACTCTTTATCGAAGCGACCTGGGAGCCACGCCTGCGTCCGGTCATCATCGAACAAAAGCTCGAAGACGTGATCGCCAAAGATGACATGGGCAACGTCATTCCCATCGATGGCGCTGACGGCGATATCGCGGTGGATGTCGAGTTTGACGCGAGTCTGATCGAACTCGAAATCCCCCTCAAACTCCCCTCGCGCGACATCAAGAGAATCAGCTCGGTCAAAGGCAAGGCAAGCGTCGTGCTTCTCGGTCGCGATGCGAATTTCGAATTCGCCAATATCACCAAAGCCAAAGAAGTGAAGCAAACCCAAGCCGGCGTCACCGTCGTACTCGAAAGCGTCGCCAAGAGCGATGATGTATACGAAGTGCGGATGCGAGTCGAACTGGATGACGCCCAAGGCACACTTGAATCCTTCCGCGCCGGCATCTTCTCCAGCGAAGCCTATCTCCTCTCACCCAACCTCGAACGAATCGAAAGTGATGGTGAAGAGGCCTCGCGCGAAGATGAAAACGTCTTCGGGCGCATCTACGAATTCAGCCTCGACGGCGATATTTCGAAATACAAATTCGTCTTCAAAACGCCAGTCACCGTGATTCGCACGCCCGTCGAATATGAACTAAAGGATATCGAGCTCCCTTGATTTCCCATCTTCGCCTTAGTCTTGGAACGCGTCTGACATCCGCACTCTGGGCGATTTTGACGCCATTTTTCGCCAATGCGCAGCCACCAGAAGTGAGCGTTAAAGACCCGACGCTTGTCTGCGCCAAAGTGGATGACATCACCATCCGTTACGCCGATATCGAGCGCGAGCGAAAACGACGCATCGAGGTCAAGTCGATCGGCGAGGCGGAGCTCGCCATCGTCGACGCGCGAATCCGCGAGCAATTGATCGAGCGATATCTGGCTCTCGCGGCTCTAGAACGCACCGGCAAAGCAGCCAGCCGCGCCGATGTCGATTTCGAGCTCGCACGCTGGAAAGAAGAACTGAAGACGCAAGGAATCACACTCGAGGCGCATCTCGCCAAAGAGCACATGACCGAGAGCGAACTGCGCCGCGAAATCACCTGGCGTCTATCTTGGTCACGCTATTTGGCCGAATTCCTCACCGAAGCCAACCTCGAAAAGTACTTTAAAGATCATCAGGCCGACTACGATGGCCGAAAGCTGCGAGTAGCGCAAATCCTACTCAAACTTCCCAAATCGGCGTCGCCAACAGACCGCCAAGCCGCCATTGACAAAGCAACCAAACTCCGCGAAGAAATCATCGCCGGCAAACAAAAATTCGCGGACGCCGCCAAAGCCCATTCCCAGTCCCCCTCCGCCGCAGAGGGAGGCGACCAAGGCTGGATCGAGCGCCGCGAACCGATGGGAGAAGAATTCTCCAAAGCGGCATTCACTCTCAAAGTCGGCGAGACAAGTCCCCCGGTGGTCTCGGCCTTTGGCGTCCACCTCATTCACTGCCAAGAAATCGAAGCCGGCAAAAAAACTTGGCGAGATGTGCGCCGCGACCTAGAGCGCGATGTTTCCGCCTACCTAGGCCGCTGGCTCGCCGATTCGCAGCGCGACAAATCGAAAGTCGAAAGAACCGATGCGCTGCCAACTGTGGATTCTCCTGCCGCAGCTCCAACTTCCCCAAGCGAAAAAAGTCCGGAGAAGAAGTGACCGCCAAAGCAAAAGGACTTGCAACCACAAAAGCCGCGCATTCCCTGCAAAGCGCCGCCGCACGAACCGCTTTTCGAAAGTCGCTGCTCAACTGGTTCGCTGCAAATGCCCGCGATCTACCCTGGCGTCGCACCCATAATCCCTACGCGATCTGGCTCAGCGAGATCATGCTCCAGCAAACGCAGGTCGCGACCGTCATCGCCTATTACGAGCGATTCTTAAAGTCATTTCCGACGGCCACAAAACTCGCCCGGGCAAGTGAACAAGACGTCCTAGGGCTCTGGGAAGGCCTAGGCTACTACCGCCGCGCCCGACAACTCCACGCCGCCTCCCGCGTAATCGCCTCGCAGCATGCCGGAGAATTCCCCCGCGATTTCGACCAAATTCGCGGCCTCCCCGGAATCGGCCGCTACACCGCAGGCGCAATCGCCTCCTTCGCCTACGACGATCGACAACCGATCGTCGAAGCCAACACCCTCCGCCTCTACTCCCGCCTCTTGGGCATCCAGGAAGATCCCGGCAGCAAATCGGTCCAAGAAAGACTCTGGCAATTCGCCGAAGAAATCCTCCCCGTTCGCAATCCCGGCCAACTCAATCAAGCGCTCATCGAGTTAGGAAGCCAAGTCTGCAAACCAAGGCAGCCGTTGTGCAGCGCCTGCCCCGTCGCTCGCCACTGCCTGGCGAAGCAATTGAACTTGGTGGAAGCAATTCCCAAAGCCGCCAAAAAGACAAACTATGAAGACGCCTTAGAAGCAGCCGTCGTCGTGCGAGATCGCAAAGGCCGAATCTTACTTCGACAGCGCGGCAACACCGAACGCTGGGCCGGAATGTGGGATTTTCCCCGCGGCAATCTCGCGACCGGCAGCGCAGCCCTCGAGCCAGCCTCACTCGATCTAGCCCGCGTCCGCGAGTTCGTAGAAATTCAAACCGGCGCAAAGGTCAATCTCAAGAATGAGCGATTTCGCTTCCGGCATGGCGTAACTCGCTTTCGAATCGAACTCGTCTGCTTCGATGCCGACTTACTCGCACCGCTAAAGCGCCGAGAGGACCTTCGTTGGGTCACCGCTGCACAACTCACCGAGATTCCTCTCTCGGTGAGCGCCAGAAAACTTGCAAAGAGCTTATCGCCAACAAATTAGCGAGACGCTGGCAAGTTGCATTACGGCTTATCAATATCGAGAGTGCCAACGTCATGCGTTTGGCCGACTTTGTCTGCGGGAATCGTGATCTTCAGCGGCGTATTCTCCTTGTTGAATTTTCCGCCAAGCTCATCAGAATCAAAGCTGGCGCCGCGAACGAAGACGCCCACTTTATAGTCCCCCGGCTTCATCCCTTTTCCTTGTCCCGTCAACGTAAATTCACCTTGATCATTCAGAACCCCCTGCTCGTCGACGCCATTGGGATCAGCGGGAAAGAGAATGACTTCGACCTTCGAAGCACCCGGCGCCTGGGGCCCGGTCGGCTTGAGAACCTGGCCGCCCTTAACAATCTTCCCCTTCACCGTGACTCCTTTTTCGAAGCTCTCGGAATTGCAGCCGGCCAAGAGGACGGCCACAAGCATCATCGGAGCCAAATAAGTCATCGCACGCATTGAAACACGTTCCTTTAGCTTTGAAAAATTGCGGTTAGCGGTAATCCTCAGGCAATCAAAAAATGCGCCCGCGATAAATAGTCGCGGGCGCACGATTCATCTCATCCAATATCCATCAATGCCGTCAGTTTACGGCAACTGCACGGAGTTTCCATCTTCACGACGGGAGAAGTACTCCCAAGTCAAGTTATTGATGGTGTAGGTGATGGTGCGAACCGAACCATCCCCCAACACAGCATTAAATCCACCCGGATGGCTAGAGCCAAATCGCTGTGCGCCGTCGGCATTGCTCGACTTGATATCTTTGAGTGGCGGCCGATTGCGATCACCACGGCGAACCGTGTCATGATCGAAACCGCTGGTGTAGCCTTCATTGTCGTCGCCTTGATACTGATTGATATAAGTCGTGTTCAAACGCTTTTCCGCGTACAGAAGCGTGTTCGAAGTTCCATCGACTATGCTCGCAAAGTTGGTCGGTTCATAACCATCAATATTCGAGAGGTTCGAGGGATCAGCAATTCGAACCAGCGCGCCAAGGCGGCCGTTGTTATCAAGACAGCAAGCAGCATAGTCCGTCGGCGCGTGGGCATAGCTCCCCAAGGATCCAAAGGGATACCCGACCGGCTGGTTATACCACTCGCCATTAATCGGCAGCACTTTGTTGCCGCGGCGTGACGGGCAGAAATGCCCTGGGATCGGGGTGGAAATCGCCAAGATCGATTTTTGATAGTTGGTCGCAGCGCCGCCGCCATCAAAAATGTTCTGCTGTTCCATGAAGGGCAGAATCTGATAACCCCAGCCCATTCCAATCAATCGGTTTTTGACAAGCGAGCCGCCCGTGTTCGTGTAGTTCGGCGTGCCGTTGGGCTGATTGGTTCCATTGGTGTAATTGACATGCCACCACCAGCCATGCCCTAAATTGGGAAGTTCACGAAAGGTGTCGTGAAAGTTGTGCGTCGCCAAGCCAAACTGCTTGAGATGATTTGTGCATTGAATGCGCCGCGCCGCTTCGCGCGCCGATTGAACGGCCGGAAGCAACAGCGCGACGAGCACGCCGATGATCGCAATGACCACCAACAGCTCGACAAGTGTGAAACCCGATCTGCGCCGTGACATGAGAGGTAAGCCCCTATAAAGAGAAAAATGAAAAACGCGAATGCGTATCGAAAGTGAAGAATTCCGGCAATCTGGAAGTGACAGAAAGCCCCCTAAGGCCGGTTCAAAGGGGACCATTCTGGCAAAATCTTAATCTTGTTGATCCGAGAATGAAATATCGTTTGCCTAAAAGCGCCTCGGATAATCCCAGGATTAAATGCCGGATCAGATGGAAATCCGTATAGGAAAGTGGAAGTCAAACAAAAACCGTTGAAATCAGGCCCCGAACTAGCCGCGATTTCTAGTGTCTTGAGCTAGCCCCGCGTCGACGAATAGCCAACTCTGAGTCAGGGGGACCAACCCCGACCAAACGCAAGATCGAGGGTGTCTGTCCCCCTTTTCGGATGGCTCCTAAAATCGATCTCCAAGCAAAGACCTCCTCCAAAAGACAAAAGGGAGCCATGTCCCCCGCACCCCGCCGTGCAGCAATGCAGCCGCTCACCTGGCAAGAATGGAAGCTGGTCCTTCTCCTCTCCACGATCAACTTCGTCCACATCCTCGATTTCGTCATCGTGATGCCGCTCGGCGATCAGCTGCGAAAAGAGCTTTCCATCACCCCGGCCCAGTTTGGCTTTGTCGTTTCAAGCTATGGAATCGCCGCGACGATCGCCGGCGTTCTCGCGGCAATCGTTTCCGATCGCCTCAACCGACGGAACATCATGCTGGTAATGCTCGGCGGATTTACGCTCGGCACCTTCTATTGCGGTCTGGCGAAATATTTCGGGCAGGAGCAAGCGTATCTTCATTTGGTGCTCGCCCGAGCTTTGGCGGGCGCATGCGGCGGCGTCATCGCCTCGACGATCATGTCCTTCGTCGTCGAAATTATTCCCGAAGATCGTCGTGGCCGCGCGATCGGCATCGTCACCTCCTCGTTCGCCTTCGCCTCCACGATCGGCCTACCGATCGGTTTGACGCTCGCCAATTTGTTCGAAACGTTTGGCGCGCCCTTCATCAATATCGCCGGGCTCTCCGTCGGCATGACCGTGGTTTGCTTTGTCTTACTGCCCAACCTCCCAGGGCGAACGGGCCAGCAAGACCGCCAGATGCACCGTCAGTTCCTCTTCGTCATTTCCCAACCCAATCATCTTTGGTCGTTTCTCTTCATGATGGTGATGGTCATGGGCACCTTCATGATCGTGCCGTTCATTGCGCCCTACTTAGAGGCCAATTGCGGACTGAGTCGCGAGAACTTGCCCTTGATTTACCTCGTAGGTGGAATCTGTACGCTCGTCACGATGAACTTCATCGGCTGGCTGACCGACCGCTTCGGCGCTCGCGCGATTTTCATCGCCGCCGCCAGCAGCGCGCTAGTGCTCACGTTGGTGATTACCAATCTACCGCCAGTCAGTTTGCCGATCGCGATTTTGACGACCACCCTCTTCATGAGCGCCGCCTCCTGCCGCGTTGTACCGGCCCAAGCGATGATGCTCCGTTCCGCCGACCCCTCCGCCCGCGGCGCCTTCACCAGCCTCAACACCGCCGTCTCCCACTTGGCGACAGGCATCGCGCCAGCCATCAGCGGCGCCCTAATGGGCGAACAATACAAAGGCGGCCCACTAACGGGCTACTGGATGGTAGGCCTCGTCGCAGTCAGCTTCGGAGCAACCGCCATCGGGCTATCCTTCTTCCTAAGACCCGCAGCCGAGCCTCCCGCAAAAACGCTCGTCAAGGAAGAGGCAAAAGACCTTTCGAAAGAAGACGCCCATGTCACCGAAGAAGCCGAACTCGCTGCTGTCTGCGGCGATCCAGTTAGCTGAGCCACATCATGTAACCCGGGCAACGCACTGAGGCATCCCAGGGGACAATCCGCGCTCGTTTCCCTGATTGTATAGTTGAACTGTTTGAGAACGAGGAATAAATTCAAGTCTGCAGTTCATTGGCGGTTGAGTCATGTTCAATTATGGCCACCGTTTCTTGGGGTGATAGTCTCGGTTCCATGTTTACTCGTCAGTCATTTGAAGGCGTGCTTCGGCAATCCAACCCGATTAAAGTGAATCGCTGTAAGGATCAAATTCTTGGCAACTCACAACGTCACCAAAATACACTCGTTATCGCAGATAGCTGTAGTTCTATTTCTCATCGCGAACACGATAACCAAACTGAGTTGCGGGCAAGAGGAGGTAAGTGCATCTGCTGGGTGGTCAACATTGCCTCTGCCTCAAAGCGATGACGAATTGGTCGCTCTTCTGTCACGGCCTCGCTTCGCGATTTGGGCATTGTCGCATGCGGAAGGAGCCAAACAGCTGATCGAGAAAGTAGCACCCAGAGGTAAAGAGGTTGACGTAGCCGCACGGCTAAAAAAATACAAAACTCAGTCTCTGGACGTCCAGAATGCGATCGCTGTATTGGCTTTCGAGGAGATGACACGATGGGTGACAATTGCCGAACCGACGATTCCACTTGGCTCCGAGACAAACTGGGATTTTTATTTACGTCAAGACACATTCCGTCTCAGATCAGCATCCCTTGCCATTGACCTCTCGGACAAATTTCATGAGTTGGCCAAAAATGGCAGCCTTCCGGCGCAGATGAATCTTAAGCCCGCTTCGATGTTCGTGGCAACATGCAAGTCCGAGTTGGAATCGCTAGTAATCCGCAACGATGGCGATTCAGGTCCTGAGAGCTATGCGAACAAAGCGAGAGATAACTCCAAAAAAGCGAAAGAGCTAATCAATCAGCTTGCATCGAGACTCAATCGGTCCAGCGAAGCGGACAAAAGAATCGTTGAACTGGCGCAGCAGGGATACTGGCCTGCCATGGAGCGGGAATTGATCAATGTCGCCAGCGAATCAGGTTACACCAAGAAAATCGAAAAACAGGCGTTGCGACTATTGGAAGCGCGGGGCATCGATGAAGCAGGAGTGGTAAAAGTTGCTCAAACCATGGTCGAAGTCGCCAGGGCAACGCGAACGAAGCCAGCGAAGCGCATCCTAGAGATTCTTGATGACCCACATGCGCGAAAACTAGGTTATGGGCAGTACGTAAGGTCGATGTATTTCGAACTTCATGGGGACAAAAGCTCTCAAATTGCCTGTCTCGAGAAGGGAATGGAGTTGGGCGACCCAAAGTGTGCTTTTCTCTATGGCTTCGTTCAACTCGAACAAAAGAGCTTCAAGTCAGCAAAAGCAGCATTAGAAAGAGCCGTACAACTTGGAAGCAAGGAGGCCGCCGCCAATTTGGCAATGATCTACTTTGAAGGAAATGGCGTACCAAGAAGTTTGCTAAATGGCGCAGACGTTTTGGATAAAGGAGCCCAGCTGCGCAATGGATTTTGCGCTAGCAGTTTGGCTTTCTTATTCTTAAGAGATCAAATAGATTACCCACTCGAAGATTTTGACTTAGACATCAAAGTTGATGAAGACTCTAAACAGCGAGTTGCAAACTTGACCATGGCCCGAAGTCTTTTTGAGCTCGCAATTGACATCTTGCATAAAGAAGGCGATGAGCAGAATGCTAAGGCCCTTTGTAGTGAATTGGATAATGTACACCTAGAGATTATTCAGCTTTCCTACCCCACTGTCGACACGAGCAAAGCAGCAGTGGAGTTTAACGAACGATATGAGAAATGGAAGATTCGCGACATGCAGCGGCGTGACAATAAGAGAATCTTTGGCAAGTAAGTTTTATGACTAAGCGGATATCCCAGGTTGGTTGTACTCAACAACCTGGGCCAATCAAGAAGCACTATGTGCAAACGCTAACCGCAGCGATATCCCGCAGCTCGCAGATAAAGGCACAACCCGATAAACCAACCCACCGAAATCGCCGGCATGCAGAATAGAAAAAGAACGTAATCAATGATGGTGTGTAGCTTGTCATACGTAAAGTCCGTGGCCAAGCAAACTTCCACAAGGCCAGCGATGAATAGCGCCGCCAACACAAGTCCGATTCGCCAGCCCGCATGCCGAGTTGCCAGGACCGAAAAGTAAAGCGCGGGAAACGCCGCTAACCCAATCACGATCGCCCAAGCGAGGATCGGCAATTCATATTGAAAGGCATATTGGTCTTGGAGCCGATTGAACATCCATCCGGCGCCATTCACAAGGCAAAACCGAACACCGCCAAGGAAGAACCCAACGCTGGCGCACATCAACAATGCCTGTCCGATCGAATACTGCCCGCTTGGAAGTTGGTCTTTGCGATCCAATTCACTTCTCTGTGTAACTCGCCAACCCACAAGTCGACAAAAAACCTGAAGCAAAGCTTGCGTCACCAGCCAAAAACCAAACAGCAGCAGCCCATGCTCGATCACAGCATGCCGCCACGATCGCATGCCAGGATTGAAATAAAGCGCGAAGTAAAGACCATAAATCCACGCCAAAGAGGCCGTCGCGCGCAGAAAATAACTTCCCGGCCCGGCGGCCGACCAGATCGATGCAAAAACCGCCTGCCCCGCCGCACAACTCCATAAAAGCACAATGGCGATCTCAATCCAATTCACCTCCTGCCAATCAGGACGCAAAAGCCCAAGACCAAGGCAAGTCGCGCTAGCGACACAGCTCAAAGTGGCGATTGCCGCTTGAGATTTAGTGGTTGCCACAGCCATCCTCAACCCACTCCATATGCACCGCATTGAAGCAAGCAGAAGTCGCGAGCGAATTGCTTCACTAGATGCACCATCGTCACTAATCTCCACCAGCGAGCAGCCCAGGTTGGTTGTACCCAACAACCTGGGCGAAGCAAGAAGCATTCAGTCCAAACACGAACCCGCGAAGGAATCGATGGAACCGCAACTCCTCAATTAAACCAAATCAGATACCCCATCATCAGCGACGGATCAAAAGTCATCACGACGCGAACCGGCAAACCCCAAACGCTCTTTTGCTTATGATTGGGAAGCCACTCTAATTCATTGTTAGTCTCCGAGCGAATGTAGCGGGTACCCCATCCCTGAAAGAGCTTAACCTGTCAAGTCTCTGCCGGCGCATATTTTTATCGCTCACGAGTTTTTTCGCTTTTTTTGTAGGTGAATTTGAGTGTTTCGCGGAGTGTATTATTTTTTGGACAATTCAATTTCGTCACGGTCATTTCAGCAGGTTCGCGTGGGTCGTTCTTTTGCATCCGACCGCCCCTCAATCCATCCCTTCGTGAATCGAGTGGTGATCAATCATCACTCCTCCGCGTAAAACGCGGTCACCAAGTTGTAAAAACAAGCCCATCTCCATGAACTTGAGCCATGCCATAAGCATGCAAGTTCGAAAAGCACTCGGGACACAGATTGTCGCTACCGGATTGCTATGACAAAAGGGTTGCGATAGATAGGTTGACTCTCTTTGCCCATTTCACCTTCTCGCAAGAAACCTGTCTAAGGCGTCTTAACGATGCATTGGTTTTTGGACTTTGCCGCGAGTATATTTGATACATCCGGCTTTCCGGCGCGATGGAATTGCGGCTCCTGGACCGCTCCGCACGGCTGGACGCACATTGTCGCCGATGTCGCCATTTTCGCCGCCTATGCCGCGATCCCTTGCGTGCTGACCTATTTCATTTGTCGCCGGCGCGACATTCCTTTTCAACGAATCTTTTGGCTGTTCTCTCTATTTATTCTTTCCTGCGGATTTGGACATCTCGTCGAAGCGACGATTTTCTGGCATCCGTGGTACCGGTTTTCCGCGCTGGTGAAGGTTCTTACTGCAGTGGCTTCCTGGGCGACGGTGATCGCGCTGATCCCTCTGGTGCCCAAGGCACTCGCCTTACCAGGTCTGGCCGCCGTCAACCGTCGGTTGCAAGCGGAGATTGATCAGCGCAAGCAGGCTGATGAGAGGTTCCGGCTGGTAGTCGAATCGGCGCCCAATGCAGTGGTGATGATCAACCAAGAGGGGCTGATTATCCTGGTCAATTCTCAGACAGAAAAACTTTTTGGCTTCCCCCGCGCGGAGTTGCTCGGGCAAGCCGTGGAGTTATTGGTGCCTGACCGCTTACGCGACCGGCGCCCCGAATACCGGCAACAGTTTTTTAGAGTTCCCGCAGTTCGCTCGATGGGTGTGGGGCGAGAACTTTATGGGCGCCGAAAGGATGGTAGTGAGTTTCCGGTCGAGATCGGTCTGAATCCGATCCCGACTCCTGAAGGGCTGTTGGTTCTCAGCGCCATCGTGGATATCACCGAGCGCAAGCAGGCGGAAGAGGAATCGCGCAGGAGGCTTTCGGAACTAGCTCACGTCGCGCGTTTGAGCACGGTGGGAGAGATGGTGTCCGGTCTAGCCCATGAGATCAACCAACCACTCGCGGCGGCGGCCAATTATTCTCGCGCTTGTGTTCGCTTCGCCCGCTCCGGCGCCGGCGCGCCAGCCGAACAAGTGATTGAGT
>JBKJSI010000697.1:0-8182 GCA_046595915.1 Pirellulaceae bacterium | reverse complement strand
ATCATTCTCTTCGCCACAGCTTGGTGGCAAACCTACAACGCCCTCAACACCTGGAACGCGAACCCCCACCGAGCCATTTACCTCTCGCCCCGCCCCTGCGACATTTGGCCCGGCGTAATCCAACCCGCTTCCGCACTAATCTACGTCGGCTTCACCGCAGTCCTGTTAATCTGGCCGATTGTCCTCTCGTGGGAAACGAAGGTCTTCCGCAGGCTCTTGGCAATGATCACGATTGGATCGTTGATCGGCTTCATCACTTTCGCGGCTTGGCCGCTGAATATGCGGCGCCCCGAGTTTGCCGGGAATTCCTTTGGCGAAACGATCATGCGAGCCGTTTTTGCCATTGATCACAGCGCCAACTGTTTTCCTAGCTTCCACACCTTCTTCGCAGTGCTCGGCGCGCTGGTCGTCAGCAATCATTCGAAATCGACTCTCCAGTCAGCGACCGCATGGTTCCTTGCGATGGCGGTGATGGTATCCACAATCACCACGGGGCAACACTATTTCATTGACGTGGCTGGTGGTGGTGGTTTGGCGATTGTTTGTTATTTGGTGGGGCGTTACGCATTTTCAGGGATGACGAGCCCACAGCGTCAGGCGGGAGCCTGACCTACGTGAACGAGATCACGCAGGAAAAATCAACAAGCTCATCACTAAACATTGATAACATTTTCACCGCCGACTTGGGTGTCGGCGCCAGCACCGCCATCGATGGTATCAGTTCCTGTGCCGCCATCGATCGTGTCATCGCCGTCACCACCATTGATGTTGTCATCTCCTCCATTGCCATTGAGGAAATCGTTTCCGTCTTCACCATTGACTTGGTCGTTTCCTGCTCCACCATTGATGGTGTCAATGCCCGCCCCGCCAAAGATGGTGTCATTGCCGTCCCCACCGTTGATGGTGTCGTTACCGACAATTGCCGCATCACCATCAATCGTGTCATCGCCTCCATCGCCATTGATCGTATTGTTACCCGCCCCGCCATCGATCACGTCCGCGCCATCCCCACCGTGGATGGTGTCATTGCCGTCACCGCCGCTGATCGTATCAACCCCCGTTCCGCCGGTGATAGTATCAATCCCCGTACCGCCAATGATGCTATTGGCTCCGCCAAGGTCGAAGATGGTATCTTCGCCCGCGCCGCCATCAATGTTGTCATTTCCAATCCCCGCAACGATCATGTCAACGCCATCGCCACCTTTGACTACATCATTTCCGCCATCGTTTACATTTTGTCCGCCGGAAAAACTGAAGCCTACCGAATCTCCAATCATGTCATTCCCCAATCCGCCCTCGATCAAGTCATCGCCAAATCCGCCCACAATACTGTCATTGCCGTCATCGCCAAAAAGCGCGTCGACCCCAAATTCACCCAAAATCGAATCGTTGCCATTCCCGCCACCAATTCCGTCGTTCCCGGCGCCGCCATTGATTTGATCGTTGCCATCATGGCCTTGGATTTTGTCATTCCCCTGTTCGCCATTGAGCGTGTCGTTGCCACCCTCGCCATTGATGTCATCGTCGCCGTCGCCCCCATTGGCTTGGTCATCCCCCTCGCCGCCTAGCATCACATCGTTTTCTTCATCGCCATACATTTCATCATTGCCGGCGCCGCCATTGACCGTGTCCGCGCCCGTGCCGCCGCGCAAAAAATCGTTATCCGCTTCACCAAAAATGCGATCAGCACCGGCATTGCCATAGAGCGCATCTAAACCGCCGTCGCCATGAATCTCATCGATCCCATCTTCGCCATTGACAATATCATCGCCATTGCCGCCACCGATGCCGTCATGGCCAATGCCGCCATAGATCGTGTCGTTCCCATCACCGCCCTGTAAAAGATCATCCCCCTCCTGCCCGCGGATGATGTCATTGCCCGCCTGGCCATCAATCGTATCTCTGCCATTGCCGCCATCGCAATAATCCGCGTCGTCGCCGCCGAAGATCATGTCGTCGTCATCATTGCCGTAGAGTTGATCCTGCCCGGCGTCGCCATAAACGTCATCCTTGCCCCCTTCTCCATTAATGACATCGACACCAAGCCATCCGCCGATGGCGTCGTCACCATTGCCGCCATAGATAAAATCATCCCCTTCGCCGCCCTGAATCAAATCGCGCAGCGGCGAACCAAAAATCGTATCGCCGCCCGCACCACCATCAATGCTGATCGGCAATGAAATGCCCGCGTCAAGTTCCCGCAGCACGGACAAGATATCGCCGCCCCCAAGTCCAATCACGCGCAGCGAAGTGACCTGATCCCGGGCAAATGTCTGCGCAAGTCCGGTGATCGCAAACGAATTCCCCGATTGCTTCACTTCGATCGTATCGCCAAGTTCGGTCCCTTCGACAAGCAGTTCGCCATTGGTCAGCGACGCGGTAAGTTGAGCCGCGAAGACATACCGAGAAAGAAGAGACTCAATAGTGAGATTACGAACTCGAATCGGGCGCTTCATGGGGGACGCTCTGAAAAATCTATTGTTGAAAATCAAAGTAAAATTTGACAATTCCAATGACAGCTTAAGTGAGCGGATAGTTTAGTCCTCCCAGATGGGGAAAGCAAATGTTTTAACCGCCCACCCGGTACGCTAGCCTCAACGGAATGTGAGCTGACGGCCTCGGGTGCCACTGCTGGCTTGCCCAGCAGTGCGTAGTGCGAGTAACTATCGATTTCCAGCAATTCCTAAAATGGAGGGCTAGCGCATCGCCTGTTTGATGAGCGCCGTCGTAATCGCGACCAAGGCGGCGACCGATATCCAAGCCACGATTGTCAACCACGAGTTTCCAAGCGTCTGAAAAAGGCCGGGCCGCTCCGCAATCACTTGGCTGCGTTTCTTGCCCGCCCATGGCGGAGCGCTCTTCATCAGTTCTGGATGGGCCTTGGGCAACCAGAAATGGGTGTCGGTGATCAGCCCAACATTGAGCTGTTTTACAACATTTGTTGTCATCCAAGCCGGCAAAGTGAGGTCAAGAAAGGGCATCATAAGTCCACAGAATAAGCCAAGTCCTGCGGTAAACCCCATCGCCACAATCACTAGCATGATGATAGCCCCGCCCGTCGATCTCAAGAACGCCGATCGAGGCGCTTGGTCAATCAATAAATACAGCGCCAACACGCTGACCAAAAGAATCGGCGTGGATAAAAGGAGAAGTCGCTTCCGCAGCTCCATTTTTTGGGCGTTAAGCCGAGCATAGGGATCTTTCCAGGCATGAATTGTTCCTGGAACGCGAAGCGTGCGTCGGTCAACCTTAGGCCGAATTCCAAAAGCGATATTGGTCTCCCACCCCGCCTTGGGATCGACAATCCGAATCTCTTGGGTCTGCCCATTTGCCGGCTCATTCGTCCAAAGACAGCGATCATCGAGCACGGAAGTATCGAGGGGAACAACAAGCCAATTGTCATCGCGAAACAGAGAATCTTGCCGGTCCATTCTCACCAGTCTCCATAGCAGCCTTTGTTGCCAAAACGTCGCAAGTATCCAGACCGACCAGTTCGAATGTCAACTCAAACAATCCGGAGTCTGCTGCCACTCACGTAGTCAGCCTTTTTGTAGAATGAATTTCGCCCTGCGATACGCTAGGGCAGGGTGGCTGAGGACAACCCACGGAAGCCCCCAGCCGCGCTCCGAGCAATCTCACCTTGTTGCATCTAGTTGGAGCATGAAATCTTCCATGGTCGATGTCGATCTCGCATATTACGGCATGGAATCACTCATAACACATGCGCAACACCTCAACGCGCTCTGCACTCCGTCCCCAAACGCAGCGCCCAAATACGACATCATGGCAGATGCCATCATTTGGCCCGACGAAACGATCGAAAGCACTCCAATCGAGGTTATCGACGCCCTTCGCCAGCTAAGGCACTATCGAACCCATGTCATGCTAAGAAATGAATCGCCAAATCCCGCGGTTTGGGATTACTGCAAAAGCCTCTTCCCAAACTGGGTCGGCTTCCGCACCGAAAGATGCGTTTCGACCCCGGAATTGGTCGGATTTTATCGACGAGAACAAATCAAATCACGTTGGTGCTTAAGAAAACTGGAACGCGAAACGGAAGGCAAGACGCTCTCAAAGTACCTGGGAGACCAAGATTGAGTGACTCGATTCGCGATCAATACCTCGCCGACCTTTTCCGCCGATAAGACGACTCCGGCAAAATCATCCGCGTCACATTCAGCTTCGGCGAGTGCGTTTGTGATATTCTGGAGAGCGGCCCAAATCGATCGCACTCTTCAACATGAGCCACGCGACCGGGTGGCTGGGGTCGACCAACGGAAGCCCCCAGCAGCATTGCGATCACATTCTGCTTTCAGTCAATCTACTCTGATCGAAGTCAACGGCGAGTGCGTCCTCGATCTCCAGCATGAAGCTTAGGATCTGCTAAACATGATTGTCGCCTTCCGCTCCCGCGAAAGAGCGCTCGTGGGACAGCAAGAAGCGTCCAAACCCGAACCACCCTGCAACCCGCCTGCACCTGCAATTGCGCCCGACTTTTTCAGAAGTCGCACCAAGTTGCTTTTCACCCCCTTGCCACCAACCGCCACCAACACCGAGAGGTTGCCACCATGAAAAGCAGAAAGCAACTTTCCCCTCGCCAACCCAGCCTCTCAACCGCGCCCCTCAACCGCGCCCCCGTGACCTAGAGAGGGGGCGCATAGGGCCAGCTAGGCCACCTTGGAAAAACAAGCCCTTTTCGCAAACCACTCGCCGCAACTCCTTGAGTGTTTGCAACTTGCCGAAGATGCGCGCCCAAGATGCGCGTCCCTAGCGAGCGCGCACCCTGGCGCCTTGGCATCTTCGCAAAAACAAGCTCTTTTTCACTGCCGCCCGCGTAAACCCCAGCGCCTTGACCACTTACGTAGACCCCTTACGATTGAGCCCCATCCCCGCGCACGACTCCGCCTGAAATGCCCAAATGGATCGCCTACAAACGCCCCCTTCGGCCGCGATAATGCCCATCGAAGAGCCCTTCACGCAAGGCGAACTCGAGAGCATCGAAAAACGCACCGTCGAAATCGGCCATGGCCTGTTCGGCATCGTCGATCGCCGCCGCCCCCGGTTTTACCACCGCGCCTGGTGGGACGACAAAATCATGGCCGCCTCGATGCGCGATGCCGGCGTTAAAGTCGAGCTCTTCCGCTTCGTCGACGCATTGCCGATGCTCAACGAGTCGGGCAACGTCTACCGCCACATCAGTGAGTACCTCGAGCCCGTACACAAAGGCCTCCCCTGGGGCGCCTGGAGCGCGCTCAAAGCCGCCGGCACAACGAACCTCGGCAAAGGCCTCGTCTCCTGGGTCGCCAAAACCGGCGCCAAGTCCTTCGCCCGCCGCTTCATCGCCGGCTCGAATCTTCAAGAAGTCCTCAAGGTCGCGAAGTCCGAACGCGCCCAAGGCCGCGCCTTCACGCTCGATATCTTAGGCGAAGCCGTCACCAGCACCGCCGAAGCCGAAAAGTATTACCGCGCGTATCTGGAGCTGATCGAAGGCGTCTCGCCCGTCGTCAACAGCTGGCCCGAGCAGCAAAAGGCGGACATGGGCGTTGATGGCCCGCTGCCGCGCATGAATCTCTCGATCAAACTCTCCGCGCTCGACGCCCACTTTGATCCGATCGACCCCGACCGCGTCACGAAACAAGTCGGCGCCCGTCTCGCGGAGATTCTCCGCCTCGCCCGTCGGCATAAGGCCTACGTCCATGTCGACATGGAGTCGTACGAGAAAAAAGACCTCACGCTGCACATCTTCAAAAAGGTGCTCGGCGACGCCGAGTTCCGCGACTTCCCAAACGTCGGCATCGTGATCCAGTGCTACCTCACCGACTCCGGGCGCGACCTCATCGAACTCCGCGACTGGGCCCGCGAACGCGGCACGCCCGTCTGGGTCCGCCTCGTCAAAGGCGCCTACTGGGAGCATGAATCGGTCCTCGCGCAGGCGAACGCCTGGCCCTGCCCCGTCTATCGCAAGAAGTGGGAGACCGACGACAACTACGAGCGCCAAACGCGATTCCTATTGCACAACCATCGCTACCTCCGCCCCGCGCTCGGCAGCCACAACCTCCGCTCGATGGCCCACGCCATCGCGACGAGCGAACACCTACAGCTCCCTAAGGCCGGGTTCGAGTTTCAGATGCTCTACGGCATGGCGACCGCCGAAAAGGAGGCGTTGCAGAGCGAAGGCTATCGCATGCGGGTCTACATGTCGTATGGCGAACTGATCCCGGGCATGGCGTACCTCGTCCGCCGCCTGCTCGAAAACACCAGCAACGACTCCTTCCTCCGCGCGGGCCTCGATAGCAAGGTCTCGCACGACCGCCTCCTCGCCCGCCCCGCCGATATCGGCAAAGACCAGCCTCCCGCACCCCTTCGAACCGCCTCTATAACAAACGCCCCTGCAGGCGAAACCGATATGAACGCTCACGTCTCCGCGCTGAAAGCCACTTTCCCGAACCACCCGCCCGTCGATTTCGCGGAAGCGAAGAACCGCGAAGCGATGCAACGCGCCCTCGCCGAAGTGAAGACGAAGCTCGGGCGTCACTTCCCGCTCGTGATCGCCGACCGCGCGATCGAAACGGACGAACGCCTCAAATCGGTCGATCCGTCGTTCAAAGACCGCGTCGTGGGCTACGTCGCTTCCGCCAGCGCCGCCGACGCCGACAAAGCGATCGCCGCCGCGAAGCAAGCCTTCATCGGCTGGGCCAGCATGAAAGCCGCCCGCCGCGCTGAGTTCCTGCGAAAGCTCGCCCAACAAATGCGCGACCGCTATTTCGAACTCGCCGCCTGGGAGGTCTACGAGTGCGCAAAAGGCTGGCGCGAAGCAACCGCCGACATCGACGAAGCGATCGACTTCTGCGAGTTCTACGCCGCCGGCGCCATCGAAATGGAAGCCCCCCGCGGCGCCGACGCGCCCGGCGAACACAACCGCTTCGAATACATCCCACGCGGAGTGGCCGCGATCATCGCGCCCTGGAATTTCCCACTCGCAATCCTCACCGGTATGACCGCGGCGGCGCTGGCGACCGGCAACACCGCGATCATGAAGCCCGCCGAGCAATCTTCGGTCATCGCGGGCCTGCTGATGGAAATGTGCCAAGCCGCCGGCTTCCCGCCCGGCGTGGTGAACTTCCTGCCCGGCAAGGGCGAAGCTTGCGGCGCCCGGCTCGTGGAACATCCCGATGTCGCGATCATCGCCTTCACCGGCTCGCGCCCCGTCGGCATGGCGATCAACGCCAAAGCCGCCGCCGTTTCATCGAGCCTCACCTATGTCAAACGCGTCATCGCCGAAATGGGCGGCAAAAACGCGGTCATCGTCGACGACGACGCCGACCTCGACGAAGCCGTGATGGGCGTAGTGAAAAGCGCGTTCGGCTTCCAGGGGCAAAAGTGCTCCGCCTGCAGCCGCGCGATCATTCTTGACTCGGTCTACGATCAATTCGTCCCGCGCCTGGTGGAGTCCGCGAAGAGTCTCATCGTCGGCCCCGCGGAAGATCCTTCGACGAACATCGGCCCCGTCATCGACGAAGCCGCCCGCGAAAAGGTGCTCGAGTACGTCGCAATCGGCAAAGCCGAAGGCCGCGAAGCCTACGCCGCCGACGTCGGCAAACTCGCCGACCAAGGCTATTTCGTCGGCCCGCATGTTTTCGCTGACATCAAGCCAACCGCCCGCCTCGCGCAAGAAGAAGTCTTTGGCCCGATCCTCGCGCTCATCCGTGTAAAAACGCTCGACGAAGCGATCCGCGTCGCCAATGACACGCAGTACGCCCTCACCGCTGGTATCTACTCCCGCAGCCCCGCGCATCTTGAGCGGGCAAAGCGGGAGCTGCTCGTGGGCAACCTCTACATCAACCGCAGCATCACCGGCGCACTGGTGGGAAGGCAGCCATTCGGCGGTTTCAAGATGTCGGGCATCGGCAGCAAAGCGGGCGGGCCCGATTATTTGCTGCAATTTGTGCTTCCGCGAACGATTACCGAGAACACGATGCGGCGTGGTTTCACGCCTGATTTGGAAGCTTAAAGCACGATTCCGCGCCCGGCAAACTGTCGCGAAGGGCGGATTCGCACCCCTACTTCACGTTGCCTACCACTGCTATCGCGGGTAGGCTGAGAACATCTATTTCCCACCGGAACTCGCTTTCCGACCATGCTCAGGAGTGTTTTGTGTCATTTTCAAAAAAGGGCCCCTGGT
>JBKJSI010000621.1:0-11728 GCA_046595915.1 Pirellulaceae bacterium | reverse complement strand
CGGAAAAGAAAGCCCGCACCGCCGCCAATGAGGCGCAAAGGGAAGCAGAGAAGAACAAAGGGGAGGCACAGAAATCGCTGCAGAGTGCAAAACGCCGCATGTCTCAAGTCCTATCGGAACGCGGCCTGGCGCAAATCGACACGGCGCCCCATGCAGGGCTCCCCTGGCTCATGGAAGCGCTCAAGGCGGACGAAGACGATGCAGTGGCTCAAGCGATGCAGCGGATGAGAATGAATCTCACCCTGCATGACCTGCCAAAACTAATCGGATTTTGGCCGAACGCCACCAAAGCCCAGTTCAGCAAAGATGGAAAAAGACTGGCGATGGTCAGCGGCAAGGAACTGCTGCTATTAGACCTTCCGCCGTTGACCGCCATCTCCATTCCTCATCCCGAAGCCATCGAGAATTTCACCTTAACTGATCTAGGCGATCGAATTGCCACCATCACCGGCGGCAAAGAAACGCCTCCCCTGCTACGCATTTGGAATTCGGCCACAGGCAAAGCGGAAAACGACGTGCTCGACCTAAGCGAAAAAGAATATCAAATGCGCGATATTCCCACGATTCGATTTTCGCCAGACGGAAAGCGATTCATCGCCATCTATTCAGGGATGTATAACCGCTGGCATTCGAAGGTGGTCCTGCGTACTTTCGATAGCCAATCACGAACGCAAATGGGAAAGACTTTTGCGCACCACAGCGAATTAGACTATCAATACCACATCTTAAGTCCCGACTGCACGCGCGTACTGCTTCCCCGGGGATTGCTGGCAGGCGAATCGAAGATTGACTGGGTTGATCCGGCTTCTTTTCCCGAATCATCAAACAAAGTCCAGCAATATGAACTCACCACCAACAAACCCGTTCACGCTCCGCTCCCCGACGAATTCGACTTTTACACGAGCCTCCAATACAACCCCGATGGTTCGTCGATCGTCACTTGCGACAACGGTTTCGTAAAAATCTGGAACGCGCAAGATGGCGCCCTCACACGCCAATTTGCACTGACGCCCGGTACCGACTATGCCCAGCTATGGCTCCATCCCGATAGCAAATCGCTGGTGATCATCGAAAAACTCAAAGCGACCTGGGTCGATGTGACGACGGGCGATACGAAGGCCGACTGGACTCACGAAGACAAGTTCATCGTCGATTCGCTAGGCAAACAGATCGCTCTCAAAGATTCCAATGGCTCGCATTACCTGGGGCAAATGAGCAGCGACCCAACCGCCCAGCAAAAGTCCCTGCCGAGCTTCGACCGCGCAATTTTCTCGACGAGCGGAAACCGCTTGCTCCTGCAGACGAATCCTCAAGATTCCACAGGCGTATATTCCGCCCAGCCGCAGCGCATGTACGACACCGATTCACTCGAAACACTGACGCCCCCCTGGCGTTTCGAAGGAGGCTTTTCTCCTTCCGGGAAGTACTGGCTCTGCCAAGAGGACGAGGGAGTTTGGTTGTGGGATATCGAATCGCGCACTCGAATCGCCCAACCCTTCCCGGCAAATCGAGAAGACCCCGTGGTCGACGTCGCCCTCAATCGCGATCGCACGAAGCTCCTCCTTCTCACGGAAAAGGAACAAGTTTCCGGCTGGTTCACCGACTCGAGTCAAGCATTCCTAGAGCCCTTTATCCTTCCCCCACCCAAGACCAATCAAGTCGAGGGACGTTGGACCTCCGTCGTACTAAGCCCCGATGCGACCTATGCCGCCTTCACCGGCGAAGTTCGCGTGCCAGACCAAGAGAAGCATTACGTCGATTTCACTATCGTTCAGGCCTGGAATTTAGAAAAAAACTCGGCCGCCTTCGAACCACTCGTGTTTAACGACGAAGACGACGGCTACCTTTCCACTCCCTACTTCTTGACGGGCGACTCAACACTTCTGATTCCCGAACCGGTTCCAGAAAGCCTTCAGCGCCGGCAAAAAGGTGAAACCTCGGCGGGATTTCTGCGGCTCAACTTCTTTGACCTAACCAGCGGCGCAAGAAAAAGACAACTTCAGATTCCCGGCAATACAGACTTAGTGGAAATCTCGCGCGACGAGAAGAAAGCACTCATTGCCTGTAACTCCTCCGATAGCGAATTGCCCTATGTAAGAATGATTAGCCTGGAAAACGGACAGCCGATCAGCCCGCCAATGACGCCCAAAAGCGGAGAAGTTCGCAACGCCCGGCTCTCTGCGGATTCCAGCCAGGTGATCATGGGCAATTGCGAGGTCTGGGACGTCACTCGCGGCGCGCTGGTGAAGGAAGCAATGGCGCCCCAACGAGAGGTCGATCAAATCCTCCTGAACGAGAACGCCAATGCGCTCCTGGCCGTCAGCGATTTTCATAGCGGGGGGCGATATCTCGCGACGGAATTTCGGCTCTTTTCGCTCGCTGGAAAACTACTTGCGCCGCCAAGCCTCAATAGCCATAGCGACCTGAACACCTTCGCCCTACAGCCAGACGCGCAAACACTAGCCGCACTCGGAAATCAGGTTCGCCTCTGGGACGTGGCCAGAGCGTTACCGCTCTCCAGCGGAATCGAACTCTATCCAGTCCAAGAGGGCCAGTGGAACAACCGCGAGAGAAGCCTATTTTATTCACACGACGGCAAACGCCTCTTCATTCAACGCTCCCACGACCTTTACGTCATCGAACTCGGAAAACTCCTCAGCGAGGCGCCAAGCGATGATCTCCTCAGTGCATGGTCGCAAATCCTATCCGGCCAACGCATCGACGAATCCGGCGGCGTCATTCCACTAAAAACCACCGAATTCGAATCCGCCTGGCGCCTCATCAAAAAGGCGGGGCGATCGAATTAGTATCATCCCCCTTCGGTCAAAAAAGAATTCAAAAATACCACCCCAAAAGGCGCCACCCACCCCCTATCATAAAAGACAGCCATAAACTCCGCGCATTTCCATAAGGAGTTAATCCAAATGTCGTTCAAACAACTGTCCCCCGAAAGTTTGGTTTCCCTCCCAGGGAAAGCAGGGAAACCACTACCGAGAGAGGGAAAGCAGGGAAACCACCCATCACCGCCGCCCGCCACCAATTTTCGCTCGTGCGCGCGACGGTGCGCCTCGCCGAGAGCGCGCAAGTGCGCATCTGCGCACGCTCCAATAGACGACCCCGCCTACACCGCCCAACTTACCCCTCCAAACTTGCGCGCAAAGATTCGCGCCACCGAGAGCGCGCAAGCTCACAACCAGACTGTCCGAAAGCAAGCCCACCCGCGCACGCGCCAACGAAGAGGCTTTAACCATCCCGCCGAAACTCCGCCCACACGATCTTCAGCTTCCGCATCCGCGCCCGCAGCGTATGAGGATTAATCCCAAGCAGCTTCGCCGCGCCCTTCTCCCCCTCGATCTTCCCCTTCGTCGCGCCCAGCGCGCTCTGGATATGCCGCTTCATCGCCTCATCGAGTCGCACGATCGGCCCGCTCTCCACTGCCTGCGGCGCAACGCGAATCGGCTCTTCGGGGATCACTTCATAAAACGTCGGCTCATCAATCGGAACCGAGCTTCGCAGCAGCGTGCTGATTCCCAGCGCCTTCGCGACTTCGAGCCGAGCCCCATTTCCCAGAATCACCGCCCGATCAATGACCGCGCCGAGCTCTCGAATGTTCCCTGGCCACGCATACTCGCGCAAGAGCCGCAAGTCATCAAACGACGCACTCACAAACGGCAGCCCAAATCGCATCGATGCCTTATGCGCGAAATGCTCAACCAGCGCCGGAATATCCTCACTCCGCTCCCGCAGGCGCGGCAGCAAAATCGGAAACACATTGATCCGGTACCAAAGATCCTCGCGAAAGCCACCCTTCTTCACCATCGCCGCCAAATCACGATGCGTCGCGGTCACGATTCGCACATCGACCTTCAGCGAATGCTGCCCGCCGACCCGCTCGATGAAACCATCTTGCAGCACGCGCAGCAAACGCACTTGAGCCGGCAAGGGCAGCTCGCCCATTTCATCGAGGAACAAGGTCCCGCCATCCGCCCGCTCGAACCAACCCTTCCGCGAGTCAAGCGCGCCGGTGAAGCTGCCCTTCTCATGGCCGAAGAGCTGCGAATCGATCAGCTCCGAAGGAATCGCGCCGCAGTTGACGCGAATGAACGGCCCCGACGCCCGCGACGAGCGTGAGTGAATCGCCCTCGCCACGACTTCCTTGCCAGTTCCCGTTTCGCCCAAAATCAGCACCGGCACATCGGAGTGGCTCACGAGATTCACTCGCTCCATCACACTCCGCAACCCCGAGTCCGCGCCGACAATCGCCTCCGACAGATCCTGCCGCCCCAGCCGCTTGAGCAGCGTCCGCCGATCCGCCTCCGCCGCTTCACGCAGCGTCGTAATTTCATGCATCCGCCGATCATTTTCCATCGCGACTGAGAAAGGCTCGAGGAGCTGCTGGAACAGCCCCAGTTCCGCCGCGCCCAACTCGGCCTCTCGGCCACAGAGGGCAATCAGCACGCCCGAAGGCGATTCCGAATAGCGCAGCGGCCCCACGATGACATCCGCATCGAGACCAGCTGGAATAAATGCCCGCGCCGCCGAAGTCATCTCCCCTCGCCGCAAAACCTCCACCCGCCCTCGCGCTGCCCATTGCTGCGCCGCCCGAAACCGAGCTTCCGGCAGCGCCGTTCGGCTCTCGATATGCGAACCCCATTGGTCGGCCTGCCCCACTGCTAGCGTATCGATTGCATTCGTCGCCGGATCGAGTCGGCGGATCATTAGGCCTCGCACGGGCAATGCCGAGCCGACGATCCCCGCCGCCGTTTCCATCGACTCCGCCAAATCGATATGGCGGCACGTTTCCCGCCAAATGCTGAGCAGGGTGGATTGCTCCACCGAATCGAGTCCCAGCATATTTAATGGCTCACTATCAGATTTAACGGGTCCATCCATCATATATGACAGCTCATTGCTATTTAATGGGTAAGCCTCAGCATTTTTCACGGTTTCACCCCTCCAATGTCCGATCCAACCTTGGCACAACCCTTGCAAAATGACCAACCCTTGGCGCTCCTGTTTCGCGCCCATTCCCTATAGCCCTGCAAGGAAGCTTCCCCACTCATGCGCCAGGCTCCTGTGAATCCCGCACGCACCATTCTCGCATTCCATCGCGTTTCCATCCTCTTTCTTCTCTTCACGATCTGCCTCAGCGCCATCCTGGGTTGCGGAGGCGGCGAAGGCGGAAGCAGCGGCGGAGCCAGTGGCGAAGTCAAGTTACTCAATGTTTCTTACGATCCGACTCGCGAGTTCTACGAAGAGTTCAACACATCTTTCGCCAAAGAGTGGAAGCAAAAATCAGGCCAAACCGTCGTCATCGATCAATCGCACGGCGGCTCCGGCAAACAGGCGCGTTCCGTCATCGAGGGTCAAGAAGCGGACGTCGTCACGCTAGCTCTGGCTCACGACATCAACGCGATTGCCACAAAGACCGACCTCATTCCGTCCGATTGGCAAACCAAATTGCCGCTGAATAGCGCGCCCTACACCTCGACGATCGTGCTTCTCGTTCGCAAAGGCAATCCGAAGAACATCAAAGATTGGAACGACCTCACCCGAGACGACGTCGAAGTTATTACTCCTAACCCCAAGACCGGCGGCGGCGCACGTTGGAATTATCTCGCCGCCTGGGGATACGCGCTCAAGCAAGAAGTCGGTGATCTCGCCAAGCTGAAGGATCCTAATTTCGACGCGACGGCCGCACAGGCCAAGGCGAAGGAAATTGTCACCAAGCTCTACAAGCGAGTTTCGATCCTCGATCCCTCCGCCCGTGCCGCTACGAACACTTTTGTCCAGCGCGAGCAAGGCGACGTTCTGATCACGTGGGAAAATGAAGCCTATCTCGCGCTTCGTGAAGCCGCTGATGCGGGCTATGTCATCGTCACTCCCTCGCTCAGCATCCTCGCCGAGCCTCCTGTCGCTGTCGTTCAAAAGAACGCCGAAAAGCACAACACGACCGAAGTCGCGACCGCCTACCTCGCACATCTCTTCTCCGACGAAGGGCAAAACCTTGCCGCCAAACACTTCTATCGCCCCGCCAAGCCGGACGCCGTCGATAAGACTCTCCTCGCAAAATTCAAAACGATCGACCTTTTCACCATCGATGACGTCTTCGGCGGGTGGGCCAAAGCGCAAAAGGAACACTTCGACGACGGCGGGCATTTCGATAGCATGGTCACCAACTAACTCCGTCACTGAGGAAGCCCGATTGATTGCTTGGGAGTTCGCTATCGGTGGCCGCTAAATTCCGCCTTAAACAGCACAGCGTTCTGCCCGGCTTCGGGCTGACGATGGGCTATACGTTGCTTTATTTAAGCCTGATCGTGCTTATTCCGCTTTCGGCCCTCTTCCTCCGCACTACCAGCCTCACTTTTCAAGAATTCGTCGCAGTCACGACCAATCCGCGCGTCCTCGCTGCTTACCGCCTCACCTTTGGCGCGGCGCTGATCGGCGCCGTCGTCAATTCTGTTTTTGGCTTCATTGTCGCTTGGTGTCTCGTCCGCTATCGCTTTCCTGGTCGACAACTCATCGATGCCATCGTCGACCTACCCTTCGCACTGCCCACCGCCGTCTCTGGCATCGCGCTCACGACCATCTATGCCAAGAAGGGAATCCTCGGGCAATTTCTCTACCCACTCGGCATTCAATCCGCTTATTCGCAGCTCGGTGTCTGCATTGCGATGACCTTCATTGGCCTGCCCTTTGTCGTGCGCACGCTTCAGCCCGCGCTCGAAGAGCTCGACGGTGAAACTGAAGAAGCCGCCGCCAGCCTCGGCGCAAGTCGCTGGCAAACGTTTCGTCGCGTTATCTTGCCTTCTATTCTCCCCGCTCTTATCACCGGCTTCTCATTGGCCTTTGCTCGCGCACTGGGCGAATATGGTTCGGTCGCTTTTATCTCTGGCAACCGGCCGATGAAAACCGAAGTTGCATCGCTGCTCATCATCTCCAAGCTTGACCAATTTGATCTTCCCGGCGCGACTGCCATCGGCGTCGTCATGCTCCTTTCCTCTTTTCTGCTCTTGCTGCTCATTAACGCCATCCAGTGGTGGACCAGCCATGGCTACAAGCGAATCGGATAAAGCATGACGCCCACAACCGCCTCTGCTGCTCCTCGCCGCGCCGCCAATGACCCTTGGTGGCTCCAGCTGATCTTGATTTCGATCACGATCAGTTTCGTCGGCGTCTTCCTCCTTCTCCCTCTCTTTGTCGTCTTCTATGAAGCCTTCCGCGGCGGCATTGCCGTTTTCCTCAAGAGCTTTCAAGACCGCGCCGCCCTTTCGGCAATCCGCCTCACAGTCTTGACCGCCGCCATCAGCGTCCCCCTCAACATCGTCTTCGGACTCGCCGCTTCCTGGGCGATCGCCAAGTTTGAATTCAAAGGCAAAAGCCTTCTCATCACGCTCATTGACCTTCCCTATGCCGTCTCGCCGGTGATTTCCGGGCTCATCTTTGTCCTCCTTTTTGGCATGCAGGGTTGGTTTGGACCGTATCTCAAGTCTCAAGGCATCGACATTATCTTCGCGACGCCGGGCATCGTGCTCGCCACTCTCTTCGTCACGTTTCCGTTTGTCGCCCGCGAACTCATTCCGCTCATGCAAGAGCAAGGCGCCGACGAAGAACAAGCCGCCCTCACGCTCGGCGCCAGTGGCATCCAAACGTTTTGGCGAGTCACGCTTCCCAACATCAAATGGGCGCTGCTTTATGGTGTCATCCTCTGTAACGCCCGCGCCATCGGTGAGTATGGCGCTGTCGCCGTCGTCGCGGGCGGCGTCCGCGGGCGCACGAACACGGTCCCGCTTCACATCGAAATTCTCTACAACGATTATAAGACAGCTGCTGCTTTTTCTATCGCCTCCTTGCTCGCACTCCTCGGCTTACTCACGCTCGTGATCAAAACACTGCTGCAATGGAAAATTAGCCACGCCAGCACGCCGGCACTCGCTGCCGAGGATCTGGACCTGGATCAGGTAATGGTACCGGAGAAGCTCACATGAGCATCGAAGTCCAACATGTCTCGAAGTCCTTCGGTGATTTTGCGGCGCTAAATGATGTCTCGCTCAAAGTCAACGACGGCGAGCTTATCGCGCTTCTCGGCCCCTCGGGCTCGGGTAAGACAACGCTGCTACGGATCATCGCTGGTCTCGAAATTCCCAACGATGACCCACGAACCAGAATCCTCTTCCACGGCGAGAACGTCGCCAATCGCCACGTCGGTGACCGTGAAGTCGGCTTTGTCTTTCAACACTACGCGCTCTTCAAGCACATGAGCGTCTACGAAAACATCGCCTTCGGCCTCCGCGTCCGCCCTCGCAGCGAGCGTCCCGCCAAAAACGAAATCCACAAGCGCGTTTCCGATCTCCTCCGCCTGATCCAACTCGACAACATGGGCGGGCGCTACCCGTCACAACTCTCCGGCGGCCAGCGCCAACGCGTCGCGCTCGCCCGCGCTCTCGCAATCCAACCCAAAGTCCTCCTTCTCGACGAACCCTTCGGCGCCCTCGACGCCAAAGTCCGCCAAGGCCTTCGCAATTGGCTCCGCCGACTCCACGACGAACTCCACATGACGAGCATCCTCGTCACTCACGATCAAGAAGAGGCCCTCGAAGTCTCCGACCGCGTCGTCGTGATGAATCAAGCCAAAATCGAACAAGTCGGCACGCCCGAGCAAGTCTTCCACAATCCGGCGACCGAGTTCGTGATGGACTTCCTCGGCAACGTCAATGTCTTCCACGGGCGCATCGAGGGTGGCAAACCGATCATCGCCGGATTTAGTAACGACGCCGCCAGCGGCGCATCTAACACCCGCAAAGCCAACGTCTACGTCCGCCCGCATGAACTTGACATTGTTCGCTTCTGCAATGGCGAACCGGCCATGGCCGCGACGGTCTCGCGCATCAACCCCGCCGGCACCTTTGCAAAAATTGGGGTGACCACGAGTGAAGGTCGCGAAATCCAAGTCGACCTACCTTATGAGCGCTATCTCGAACTCGAACTCAAACAGGGCGACGCTATCTTTGTCTCGCCGCGCCGCCTTCGCGTCTTCTCGCCCGACTACGAAATCTAAAACGTGGCGCGGGCGCGGGGCGGGGGTGGCTGGGGTCGACCAACGGCAGCCCCCAGCGCACTGCCAACAAACTCCGCGTTCACTCACCGCTCACTGCGCAACCGCAAAAAAATACTCCCCCTGATACCAATTTGGCTTCACCACAAATCGCCCCAACGCATGCTTGAGCAGCGACTGATTCGGCTCTTCGTTCCAACTCCCCAGCGGCGTCAAATGCGCAATCGCCTCCGGCGTCTTCGCGAACCGCGTTAGCACCGATTCGACAAATAAATCCTCAATCGCGCCGCCTGCACTCTGCAACCATCCCCGCTTGGTTCCTTCAATCGCGATCGCCGCGTCGAGGGAACGAACCGCCTTTTCCTCACCCAACATCGCTGTCTGCAGCGCCGTCGCTTGCGCCGATAAATCAGGCAAGCCAATCATCGCAATCGTCCGATCCGCATACCGTGACACGCCCGAGCCGCCGCTCTCCAGCGGAAATACGCCTTTCACGGTAACCAATTTTCCCGCCAGTTTTGGCTGCGCCGCCACAACGACTCGCGGAACCGCAGCCCAAAAATAGCAATCAGGAAAGCTAGTTCCCGGGTTGAAGAGCCCATCAATGAGCGTTTTGGGATCCACACTCGCCCCCTCAGCAAAGACCTGCGCGAGGGGCAGAAACTCTTTCGACTTCGCTTTCGCCATTACCGCCGCCGTCCGTTTTTGCCATCGCAGGTACTCGCGGCAAGTCGCATCCTGAGCCGCAACTTCCCCGGCGAGTGCCGGCGATTTTGCGGCAATTTGCGCAATCGCTTTACGCACCTCCTCTTTAGTGGAGTCTGAATTCAGCTTCAGTAGAATCACCGACGCTGCTGCCAAATGCTGATCATATAGCGCCACACATTCCGCTTCCGTCGCTCGAGCCGCATCAGCCGCGATCACCGCCGGCAACAGCCCGATTAATTGCTTGTGAAGACCAGCATACTGTTCTTCAATTGCCTTCCGTTCCGGGGACTCACTCGGCTTCTCCATCGCCGCCATGCGAGCCATCTCCGTCGCCCGTCGCCTTAGCATCGCCGCATGCTCGCCCACCAGCGTCTTATCAATCAGCGCCACAATCTGCGGCCCGCTGAGCGATTGGCCATCAACATCCACACTCGCCGCCAGCGCCAGCGCTGCAACCGCCTTCGTCAAGCTCGCAACCGAAGCTGCTCCTTCCGCTTTGGCGCCATCCCGCGCTGCAGCTAATGTTTTTTGCGCAAGTTCGACACGAATCTCCTTCGCTGGTCCGTCGATATGGTATCGAAGTTCGCCGAAGGGCTTCGTGATCGGCTGAGCTTCCTCGGGAGTCAAGTAAAGCGTGAGCAAATCGAGATCATCGAGCGTCGCATCCAGTTCTTTTTCCGCCTCGACAAACTTTTTGGCTTGAATCAATTTCTGCAGCGAGTCCAGCGTCTTTGCGCGAGCCTTCGCAGTCTTCGCAAGTTCCGCGCGGCATAGTTGGACATACTGCTGCGCCACGCCCGATTGTTTATAGGTAGCGAATAGTTGGCTGAAACTGTTCGACAAAACTAATTGCCGCATCAGATAGTCAGCGGCCGCCGGTTCTCCGTAAATCGATAAGTGCTTCCCGGCCCTTGCCAGTTGCTGAATCTGCACGAACAGTTTCGCGATATCCGCCGGCTTCGCGGAATCAAGTTTGTTTTTGTTGCCAAGTTCAATCCACTTACCCAGGTCGTCATTGGCCGACTTATAGAGCTTCGCGGCGACTTGCCCTAATTCCGCCGCATCCCCAGCGCCATGCACCGCGAGTCCCGCATGCGGATCCCCAAAATGCGCCTGACCAAATGCAACTTGACTTCGCGCGCCAACCAATGTGAAAACAAAAGCGGTGATAAGCTGACACAGTCGAGTCGATCTCTGGTAGTTCATAGGATGCTCCTCCTCGTAACCCAGCTCGGGTGAATCCAAGATGTCGGTAGGAAATCTCGCTAAGGCAAAACCGCCTCAATCTGCCCAGTAAAGTTAATCACCTGCTCCGCCGACGTTTCATGCAACGTCGCATTCACTATCTCCGCCTTCAGCAATTTCCCCTCGATCGCGGTCACTTTGATCTGCGCCGAATCCCCCGCCGAGATCCTCCAAACTGGTCCTTCCGCTTGCGTCTGCACAAAAATCTCACAGGCGGTGATTTGCCCCACGAGTTCATTAAGACTCTTCACCGTCACCAGCGACCTTACAAACACCGAAGGAAATGTCTCCGCCTGCGCTGGAGCATAACTCTGAATCTGCAGAACCCCATTCTGCTCGCCGCTCGGCGCCACAAAAGTGGCATACGCCCCCGTCGTCGCAACCGGTGGATTGGAAGTCAGCGAAATCTTCCCCGACAGCCCCGCCGTCTCCTTCACCGTCGTCGTCGCTTGCTTCGCCGCCTCCGAAACTTTCTGAGCAGCTTCCTTTGTTTGCTCCACGCCCTTGGAAACCGTCTCCTTCGCCTGCTCCATACTCTTATTGAATTGCTCAGTAACATTGCCTTCACCGCAGCCAATGACATTGGCAATCAATGGAAGAGCTAATAGCCCCAGCACCAAGGCAACACGCGGCTTCTGGCAAGGTTCAATCCAGGGGTGCGATCCACTCCCTGCGCGTTTTACGCGGGGATTTTTGCGGGGGTTTTCGGGATTTCCA
>JBKJSI010000597.1:0-9700 GCA_046595915.1 Pirellulaceae bacterium | reverse complement strand
CTTCCTTTGGTCAAATCATACGTTGCCGAAAAACTCTGAACTCCATGCTCGCCGCCCGTCGCGGTGAATTCGTCCGCATCGCCGATTAACGCCTTAAAACACTCAAGTGCCTCTCGTTCGACCGCCTCTTGAGCAACTCGGTCCTCCGCCGAAAGTTCCACTCTCCGAAACAACGGATAGTCCGGCAATTGGGTGCGAGCGTCCTCCCAAAACACTCGATCCTCATTCGAAAGCTCAGCGCTCCGCCAAATCTTAAATCGAATCCCAAATAGCCGCAGGATTTGGTGGCGATCACCTTCGCCAATCTCAAATAGGCGCCGGAACTCAGGCATCTCGTCACTCCAGTAGATTCCGCCCAAAGGCAAAATACTGCATTGCCGTTCCGCGTCCGCACAATACTCCAGTGGCTTCAAGAAGTTGACAGCTACATCGCTAAGCATGTTCTGATCACCTAAACTTCACGGGCGGACCTGTACGGTCAACATCAAGGTAGCGCGAGCATGTGAAATCAGATCGAAACCCCGGACTTGATTTGACAAATCGACCGCCCACAGCGGGTAGCCCAGGTTGGTTGTACTCAACAACCTGGGCGGTGCAAGAAGCATCCCACAAGTCTTAACCCGCGAGTTGCCCTGGCTGCTCATACTCGGCACAAATACTCAAGACTCCAACCCATCAACATCCTTAAGAGACTTCCTCTCCTCCGATTCCAGCCGCCGCTGCACCTTTTTGACATTTTCCGCCGCAGGAAGACTCTCAGGGCGAATCCCGCGCTGAAGGAGAGTCTTCCGAACCGCCTCATTGTTGGTGACGTGTTAGTGCGAGATCCTCTGTTTGCTCGAGAGGCCATGCTGACGTGAGTTGTGAATCGTGATTTCGGCGGCGAAGTCCTTCGCTTTGAGAACGATGGTGGGAGCAAAGTCAGCCAGCGGGCGCGAATCAGGAACTTTCCAATGCGCCTTCATTTCCTGCGTCGACTTACCAAACAGGGCCTTATCCCCCTTGCTGCGAATGAGGCCAAAATTCTGCTCGCTGCCGGTTTGCTGAAAGATGAGTGACGAAAGCTCCTTTTCCGTTTCCGTCAGTTTCCGCCGGGCCGACACTCGCTCCGCCTCCGCAATCCGAAGCTCAATCAATTCCGCCTTACGTGTCTGCAGCGCAAAGTAAGTTTGGGCAAACGCAATTTCCTGCTTTTTCGGATCGCCATTCTGAGCGATCAAGTAACAGGCGTAGCGGGTGAGCATGATGTCATCCACTTCACGCTGGCTACCCGAGCCAAGATCGACCATTTTGTTGACTTCAACAAAATGGTCGGCGATCGACTTGCCAGATAATTCACACGCCGTTTTCGCCTTGTTGATAACAGCCGTGAAGTTTCGCCATTCGGTGTATCCGAGCAAATGCTGGACGTCCCTAGCGAGCCAATAATCAACGCCATTCTCTGTCTGTTGCGCATGAGCCTCAAACGTGGTCGTCAGCGATTCGATAATCTCCTTTTTCATTTGCAGGCTCCTCGGTTGATGCTCGATTGACGCTTCTGGTGAGGACTTGAACGCGCAACCCACGGAGGGAGACAAAAATCGTAACAGGCCGCATCGTGCCTGAGTAGCCAGGAACCCGTAGCCGGAAAAAAGGCGACGGCGCCAGTCCCCTTTCCCATTTCGCGATCGAATTCGCCTTTCCGTCAACCCCTTCCGCGATCCCCCATCCTCCCCTCCGCGTTCTCTGCGACCTCTGCGTTAAAAAATATTGAATAAAAAGTGAAAATACACCGCAACCCGCCTGCACCTGCAATTGCGCCCGAATCTGCTGCCCATTGCCAACGTTGCCACCGTCCTAGAGCGCTTGCCACCGTTGCCACCTTGCCACCAACCCCCGCCAGCATTATGTCCTCCGCCCAACTTGACCATCGAACTTGACCAAGCTCCTAGAGAGTGGCCAAGTTGGGCCACTTGGGCGCATTCGCAAAAACAAGCACCTCCTAAGAAAAGACACAGTTCAAAAACTCGTCATAACTCCTTGCCAGGCAACAGGTTTTCCATAGATGCGCGCGAGTGGTGCGCGCCGCCGTGAGCGCGCAAGACTGCAAGACTGCAAGTTTGCAAAAACAAGCCCTTTTTCACTCACCCGAAACCGCCCATCACAACTCACTTCCCACCCCCTAGAATAGGGAAATAGAAAAGGAACTCCGCGCGACTCGAAGGTGAACTCCCCATGTTCCTCGACCTCCTCAAAAAACTCGACCTCGAAGGCCCCCAGTCAGGCGTCGCCTGCGCCTCCGGTTTCATGGAACGCCCCGGCGGCCCCGCGATCGCCTCCAGTAACCCCGCCGATGGCTCGATGCTCGGCGTCGTCCGCACCGCGACTCGCCAAGACTACGACATCTGCATCCGCGAATCGCGCGAGACCTTTCAAAAATGGCGGATGCTCCCCGCGCCCCAGCGCGGCGAATATGTCCGCCGCATCGGCAATGCCCTCCGCGCCGCCAAGAGCGACCTCGGCCTCCTCGTCACGCTCGAAGCCGGCAAAATCCGCTCCGAGGGCGAAGGCGAAGTCCAAGAGATGATCGACATGTGCGATTTCGCCGTCGGCCTCTCCCGCCAACTTTACGGCCTCACGATCGCCACCGAACGCGCCTCACATCGCATGATGGAGCAGTGGCACCCACTCGGCCCCGTCGGCGTGATCACCGCCTTCAACTTCCCCGTCGCCGTCTGGGCCTGGAATGCCGCCCTCGCCGCCGTCTGCGGCGACACGGTCATCTGGAAACCCAGTAACCGCACGCCCCTCACCGCGCTCGCCGTGCAAAAAATCGTCAACAAAGTCATGGCGCCGGAAGGCTGGAGCGGCGTCTTCTCCCTCTGCATCGGCGACAGCATCGAAGCGGGCCAGTGGATGGCCGCCGACTCGCGCCTCCCGCTCGTCTCCGCCACCGGCAGCACCGCAATGGGCAAAAGCGTCGGCGAAGTGATCGCCAAACGCCTCGGTCGCTCCCTCCTCGAACTCGGCGGCAACAACGCGGTGATCCTCACCGAAACCGCAAACCTCGACATGGCGCTGCGCGGCTGCGTCTTCGCCGCCGTAGGCACAGCCGGCCAGCGCTGCACAACATTGCGCCGCCTGTTCCTGCAAGAAAAAATCGCCGACGATTTTCAAGCCCGCCTCGTGAAGGCCTACAGCACGCTAAAAATCGGCGCCCCGTGGGAGGAAGGCACACTCGTCGGACCGCTAATCTCGCCCGACGCCGTAGACAAGTTCGACGCCGCCCTCCGCGCCGCGAAAGCCCAAGGCGGCAAAATCCTCTGCGGCGGCAAACGCCTCGACCGCCCCGGCAACTTCGTCGAGCCCACGATCGTCTTAGCAAAGCCCGACATGCCGATCACCAAGGAAGAAACCTTCGCGCCCATCCTCTACGTCATGCGGTACGAAACCCTCGACGACGCCATCGCCCACAACAACGACGTCCCGCAAGGCCTCTCCAGCGCGATCTTCACCGACAGCCTCACGCAAGCCGAAACATTCCTATCAGCCGCCGGCAGCGACTGCGGCATCGCCAACGTCAACATCGGCACCAGCGGCGCCGAAATCGGCGGCGCCTTCGGCGGCGAAAAAGAAACCGGCGGCGGCAGGGAGGCAGGCTCCGACGCCTGGAAAACATACATGCGCCGACAAACCTGCACAGTGAACTTTGGCAAAACGCTACCCCTCGCGCAGGGCGTGCGATTTGAAATCTAAAGTCGACCAGACGCCTAATCAACACTCGGACCTTATTCGCAGGCGCGAGACGCTTGCATTCGACGTGAGCAATTTACTCGGCCTCGTGTAATACACCCGCGACTTACCCACGTGCCAGAATCGAGTCTTTTAGAATATGGCCGCCCCCTCGCCTCCTAAACCTGTTTTGATCATCTGCGCGCTCATCTCGCGATACCAGGAAGCATGTGACTGGGGGTGCGAACACCTAGCCAAGCAGTTTGGCGAAATCGCGCTTCGCAGCGTCGCTTTTGACCACCGCGAGACCACGTATTACGAGGCCTCGATGGGGCCCGATTTGAAGAAGTGGTTCGTCGCGTTTACAGGCACGGCGGATTCGGCGATGCTAGCCGACTGGAAGCTCGCGACGAACGCGATGGAGGTTGAGTACGCAAGCCTGGGGCGGCATAGCGAGGCTCGCCCTTTGAATCTCGATCCCGGCTACCTAACGGAGGCCAAACTAGTACTCGCGACGACCAAGGATCGGGATCATCGGCTCTATCTGCGTGACGGGATTTATGCGGAAGTGACGCTGCGCTATCAAGCGGGCGGGTGGAAATCGCAGCCATGGACTTATCCCGACTACCAGCGGGCTGATTTTCACGCGTTTTTTATGCGTTGCCGGGAGTATTTGCGATCGCTGGATCGAGTTCCGCCGTCTTCCAGTCCGTAAGCATCGCTGCATTATCGACTTAGAGTACGCGATAATCGTTTAGCTGTGCAGCGATTTGAGGAGCCTACCTATCGCATGTTTAGACAACGGCTTTTGAGACCGCCGCCGTTGGTTTTGGCGTTGCGTTTTTCTCTAAATCGAGCACCATTTGTTGCGACATGAAATCCGTTAACCCTTTCCAATTGCCACTTTCGCGGAAGAAACGGCGCTGTTGATCGGAGCCGGTGTCGATTTTTGCGGCGGGCTGAAGGCCGGCGAGGTATTTGTCGTCGCCGAACTCTTTGGCGATGGGCATTAGCCGCTCGATCATCTCGCTCAGGTCATGGGATAGGACGCGGCGTTTACCGGTGGGCGTGCGGATATAGGTGGCTTGCAGGCCATAACGCGTTGCGAGCCATTTGTTTTCGACCGCGATCCAGTGGCGTTTGATGTTGCCTTTGCGTAGGGCGGGGCGTTCCTCCAGAAGTCTGAGGCCGGAAACAGTGAGCGCCCGAACCAATGCGGCGAGGCGGAGCGTTTCGGTGAGAGTGAGGGGCAGGTCGCAGACTCGGAACTCAATCGTGCCAAAATCGGGGCGGGGGCGGATGTCCCAGTAGATATCTTTAAACGAGCCGATGGCGCGAGTGTCTCGCATCACTTTGCAGTAATTGCGAAACTCTTTCCAGTCGCTGAAGTACAGCGGCAGGCCAGCATGCGGCAAGAGGCGATAGAGGGCGATGCGGCTCGACATCAGGCCGGTGTCGACGCCTTGCCAGAAGGGAGAGCTGGCGGAGGCGGCGATCAAGTGGGGCAGGTATTGCATCAAGTGATTGATGGCGCCGATCGCCATGTCGCCGGAGGGCATGCCGATGTGAACGTGGAGTCCGAACATGACTCGCTGATAGGTTAGCCAACCGAGGCGGTCGAGAATTTTTTCGTAGCGCTCGGCGGGATAGACGGTGCTCGTGCTCGTGCGATGGAATGGGTGTGTGCTACCCATCGAGAGGTCATAGCCGAGTGAGGTCGCGATATTGCGAACTCGCCGCAGAGTCGGAAAGAGTTGGTCGCGGGCTTGATCCACGTTTTTGCAAACCGACGTTTTGATTTCAATCATCGACTGCATCAATTCGGCGGCGACGCCATCGATTTTCTCTTGCTCGCAGGCTTTGAGGATTCGCACGGCGCCGGGAGCTAGGTCGCCGGTATCGCGGTCGAGAATTTGTAACTCGATTTCGACTCCGAGTGATGGTCCGGCAGAAGGATGAAAGATCATCTCCTCATTCTTGACGACTTGCCCTTTGGATGAAGTGTTCGATTCGGTCGGTTTGGTGATCGATTCCATGGCGAGTTTCTCCGAGAGTCTTTCTCTTTGAGGCATTGGATGGAAATTTGCGGCGTCGTGCCGCTTACGCCGAAAAAAAGCCCGACAGTTCTTGGTGAGCCGCCGGGCTTGAGAGGTGTTACTGCTGACTAGATCTTCAGCAACCTATTCTCGCAGACACTATGGAATCTTGGGCAACAGTCCGCCGCCTCCACTACCCTCGCCGCCGCCAGGGCCGCCGGGGAGTACGCCTGGCAGGAGACCTCCGCCGGGAAGGCTGGGTGGTAAAACGTTGGGAATGAGGCCGCCGGGTTGGCCGCCTGGAAGCACACCGGGCAAGACATTCGGAATTGCGCCTGTGGCGCCGCGCACTGCACCGCCTGCGGCTTGGCCGACTCCACCCACGGTTGCTCCGGCTCTGCGGACCAGTTGGGCAGGCGCCGCTGGAACGCTTTGGACTACCGGAACAGCCATCTTCGGAAGTGCGAGGGGAGTCGCCGCCACTTGGAGAGCGGTGTTCGCTGCGGCGCCGACGTGTGCCGCGCCAATTGCACTCGTTTCAAGTTTGACCCGGTTATCAGCCAGGACTCGGAGATCTTGTAGCGAGGTCTTGAGAGATGCTTGTTCCGTCGCATTCAGCTTTACAAAGCCCGCAGGCAGAGCTGCGCCGGCGTTGCCATCGACGTTGGCGCCCAATAACGGTACGCCAATCAGGGAGGAGGTAATTGTTTTGACGCTGGCTTGAGTTCTTGCGACATCAAGCTGAGCGGCGAGCGTTGCAGCGGGTCGAAGTGCGGCATTCGCTGTGTAATAACCATTCCAGCCTGCCAACGTCTTGGCGTAGTTGGCGCCCGATTTCGCATACGCCCAGTTATAGTAGCCAAAGAGCGGATCATTGATTCCCTTGACATATTGGTTGGCGTACCAAGGCTGAATTCCGTGTGACACGTAGGTGTCACCATAGTAGTTGCCGAACAGGTAGTTGTTCGACTTCGCTGGGGCGAAAAGGTGATATTGGAGCACGGAGAAAGGAATGATCGTCGACGGAGTTAGCTGAAGATTCGTGTTGGCATTCACATTTGCAGCGGCGTTGACGCGCACGGGCGCGAATAAGGCGCCGCGTTGATCTAATCGATAGTCCCAATAGCCGGGCGTGTAGATATACCCACCGGGCGTGGCGATATTTCGTGCAGGCGTCCATACGTAGTTCGCTTGATAAGGTACCCAGTACCCGGGCTGCCAAGCATACTTTTCGCGTTGAGGAACATAGCTGCCGGGAGCATAGAAGTAGTCATTGCCGGGTGCAGGACTGCTGGGGCCGCGCTCGAGACTTTGTGGCGGCGGTGAATAGTAGTTGAGGGAGGTGGTATTGGCGTCGAGCCAGAAGCCACTCATCCATTGGTAGCCGGTTCCAACCTTGGCCCAATAGCCAGGCGTCCAGCGCTGACCGGGTGGCGCGTTCCGATAGGTTCCGCTGACCCAAAGGAAATCGCTCTTTTCTGCGTCCCAGCCCCAATAGCCAGGAATCCAGGTAACGCCTTCGCCCTCGGGCTTCGCCGGTGGGGGAATTTCATCAATCGCGGCTGGAGGCTCTTTGTCGATGGTGACGCCTGCGACGGCGCCGGTTTGATATTGGGTCGCATAGGCCTCGTGAATCGGGCCGCGGGTAAGCACTTCGAAATTGTCGTCGACTTTGGCATCGGCCGCTCCGGGGACTTTAGCTTGAGATGCTGCATCGACTTTGGCGCCGGCCTCCTGGGCGCGAGAGAAGACCACACCGCCGCACATTGCGAGGGCGAGCGACCCGTACGTGAGAATTTTCTTTAACATAAGTCTATCTCCTTACACCACGACTTGACCTTCGACGCACAACAGAACATTTGCGCGAGACCATCCAACTAGGGCATACCGCATACCAACGACTAGTTTCGTTGAAACCTGAAAGAAGGCACGCAAGGTGCGTTGTTTATGCGGCGAATAGATGCGAAAAGGGAATAATTCGCGAACTTATGCCGTCGAGGATCGCGACAAGTTGTCGTTTAGCGTATGATTGTCGTGGTGACGAGATTTGAAAATTTTGCGACAACTATCGGGCAAAGCAAGCGCTACGTTTGAGTTGCAGGAATTGGCAATCAAAATGAGCGCGTTCACCTGAACCGGACGAGCAAATCTTTGAGGAACAGCAATGTGTGAATTGATGTGCATGTCATTTGCGAAGCCAATTGCGGCGAGCGTTTCAATTCATGCCTTTGGACTGCGATCGGTCGAGAATGCGGATGGCTGGGGCTTGGCATGGTATCCCGATCGTTCACTAGCGATGGTCAAGCAGCCCGTGCGGTGGACCGAAACGCATTCGGAGTTTCTCGATCATTATCCGGGGCTGCTCGCGCCCATCTACATTGCCCACGTGCGGCATAAGACGACGGGCGGTGCGCCGACTCGGGCGGATACGCATCCCTTTTCCCGCGAGTATGACGGGCGCGAATACTGCCTTGCGCACAATGGCACTCTCAAGGGCGATTTTTGGAAAGAACCGCTTGGTCGCTTCCGCCCGATTGGAACGACGGATTCGGAAAACATGTTTTGCCTCTTGCTGCGCGAGATCGAGAACTTGACTTCGCAGTTTGCGAAATCCGGCGCCTCCGGCGCGGCAAGGGAACCGCTCTTAGATTCCGAGGCGAAGTGGCAAGCGATTCATGAGTTTCTGCTGAGGATGAATCACTACGGCACGCTCAATTGCATCTTTTCAGATGGAGAGCGAGTGGCGGTTTATCACGATTTGACTGCGTGGAAAGGGCTTGCCTACCGGCATATCTATTTGACGCAAGACTCACAGCGACTATTCAGTGACTCGACGGTGGCCGTCGACATTAAGGCGCAGCCCGTGAATTTTGGCGTGATTGTCGCGACCAATCCACTGAGCGCAGAGGGCTGGGAAAAGTTCACCCCCGGTGAACTCAAAGTGCTGCATCAGGGGAAGATTGAGCTTGAGTTCAACTCGCCTCAGCCGCTGAAAAAGACGGAAGAACCAAAGAAGAGGAAAAGTTTGCAGTTGAGTTAATGCAGGTGCGAGTTGCACTCGATTTATTCCCGCTTGGCGAGCCGAGCACTCAGCACCATCCAGCCCTCCTCAAGGCGCACTTCTGAGACTTCATAGGCGGCGAGGCCACTTCGATTTGCGCCAGAACCCGGCAAGTGGGTTATTTCTCGGCGAGTTCAGGGGATGCGGCTCGAACTGTGCCCTCCACCGTAGACCCGTTCACGACGATCGGTTTATCAACTGCACGCGGGATCGCAACCTCAAATACACTGCCCTTACCCATTCCCGCACTGGAAACATTAACGCGGCCTCCGTGGAGTTCAACCAGTTCCCGTACAAGTGTGAGGCCGATTCCGAGACCGCCGCCAACCCGACTTGCAGAATTCTCCACTTGCGTAAAAAGGTCAAAAATCCTCTCGATCATTGCAGGCGGAATTCCTTCTCCGTTATCACTCACACGAAAGACGACATCCTCGTTATCCAACTCTAGGGAAAGGCGAATTTCCCCCGCTGGTGGAGTGTATTTCGCCGCATTGTTGAGCAGATTGGAGATGACCTGGGAGAGTCTCGTTGAATCACCCATTATAGACGGCGGTGTTTTAGGCAATTCGACTTGCAACTTATGCCCTTGAGCTTCAATAAGTGGCCGACTGATTTCTACGGCTGAAGCGACGACATCACCAGCATCGATGCGGCATCGATTGAGCCGGATTTTTCCTAAAGTGATCCGCGATACGTCGAGCAAATCGTCCACGAGGCGAACCATGTGCGACACTTGCCGATCGATCACTTCTCGTGCGGACTTAAGATCCTCGTTTTCGAGTCCATAAAGGCGCATTAGGTCGACGGCGCTTTGAATTGGCGCCAGAGGATTACGAAGCTCGTGGGCCAGCATCGAGAGGAAGCGATTTTTTTGCTTATTCGCGTATTCGAT
>JBKJSI010000243.1:0-5693 GCA_046595915.1 Pirellulaceae bacterium | reverse complement strand
GGGCGATGCGTTTCACCTGCGGAACGTAATCCGCGAAGTTGTGGCCGGCGTCGACTTGATGAATGATTTGATTCGGCATGTTCGTCTCGCTGCCGCGATTGTCGGTCAGCGAGACGTGTCGTTTGACAGGTCGCTAGCCGAGGGCGGTGATTGCTTTGAAGTCGTTTTTGAGGGACTGGTACAGTTTTTGGTAAAGCGGGAAGGCGGCGTCGTAGGCCTTCTTTCCTGCTTTGTTGACCGGCGTTTCTTCGACGACGCGGATTGTCGCCGCGCAGGCTTCTTCGACGTTTTTGAAGGCGCCATCGCCAACGGCGGCAAGGAGCGCGACTCCGTAGGCGGGGCCTTGCTCGGCGTTGATGGTCGACGCCTTATAGCCAAAGGCATCGGCCTGGATCTGTCTCCAGAGGGGGCTTTTGGAGCCGCCGCCGGAGACGCGAACTTGCCGAACCGGAATTCCCATCTCTTCGATGATCGACAACGAATCACGCATGGCGTAGGCGACGCCTTCCATTACCGATCGCACCATGTGACCGCGACCATGTTTGAGGGTCAGACCGATAAAGCAGCCGCGGGCGTCCGAATCGGCATGGGGCGTTCGCTCGCCGGCCAGATAAGGAAGGAAAAATAGTCCTTCGCTGCCGGGCGTAACGGCGGCGGCTTCTTGGTTGAGAATTTTGAAGGTGTCGGCGCCGCTTTTGGCCAGTTCGGCGCAGAGCGTTTGTTGAAACCAGTTGAGGGCGCCGCCGCCGGTGAGGCTGACGCCCATTTGGTGCCATTTGCCATGCACGGCGTGACAAAAAGTATGGAGGCGGCCTTTGGGATCGACTTTCACTTCGTCGCTGTGGACGAACATGACCGCGCCGGTGCCAATGGAGGTCGAGAGGATGCCGGTTTTCACGACGCCGGTGCCGACGGCGTTGGCAGCGCAGTCGCCGGCGCCGCCGACGACGATGCAGTCGGTGGTGAGGCCGAGGTCTTTGGCGACTTCGGGCAGGAGCTTGCCGGTGATTTCTTCGGATTCATAGCACTTGGCAAAGAGGCTTGGATCGAGGTCGAGCTTTTCGAGCAGCTTCGTCGACCAGTTGCGTTTTTTGACATCGAGCAGGAGCATGCCGGAGCCGTCGCTGACGTCGGTGGCGAACTCGCCGGTCAGGCGGCGGCGGACGTCATCTTTGGGGAGGAGCACTTTGGCGAGCTTGTCGAAGTTCTTCTTTTCCTTGTTGCGGAGCCAAAGGATCTTGGGCGCGGTGAAGCCGGTGAGGGCCGGGTTGGCGACCATGCCGATGAGGGCTTTGCGGCCGCCGGCGCGGGATTCGATTTCGTCACACTCGGCGGCGGTGCGCTGGTCGTTCCAGAGGAGCGCTTTGCGGATGACCTGGTTTTTCTTGTCGAGGAACACCGAGCCATGCATCTGGCCGGAGAGGCCGATCGCCTTCACGTCGGCGGGCTTGGCCTTGGCTTTGGCAACGACGGATTTGATCGTGGCGACGGTGGCCTTCCACCAGTCTTCAGGGTCTTGCTCGGTCCAAAGGGGCTTGGGGGAATAGAGCGGATAGGCCTGCGAGGCCTCGGCGAGGATTTCGCCTTGCTCGTTAATCAGAATGGTCTTGGTGGCGGAGGTGCCGATATCGACGCCGAGGAAGTAGCTCACGAGGCGAGGCTCCAGGGAGAGGAAACGCTGTGGATTTGCGATGTGAAGAGTAACGGGGGAAGAGAGGGTTGTCAGCAGTGGGAGCGGACTGAATCCAGTCTGGCCGGGCCAACACCCGGGAAAGACAAGAAGTCTCACACAGAGGCATGGAGAACACCGAGGAGGGAAATCGTTGCCATGCGTCTATCAATACGCAAGAAGCTAGAACTCGCGAGTACGAGTACGACAAATTGCGAGGCGCACGAAGAAGGCGCAGTTCTTCGAAGCGCTCGCGCGCAGCGCTCCCCTTGGATTTCCTAGGCGGTGCGGCATTGGGAGGGTTCTTGAGGGAGATTCGCAGGTGCCTCGGCGCGGAAAATCCAGGACCCCATTCGGTGAGGAATCAGTACTACTCGTTTAACTAAGGTGTAAAATTGGCGTACCGCGCCATGTATCGGTGCTAATAATCTTGAAAACCAAGCCGCTGCAGGGGGGCGGGATTGAATTAGCGGGAGATTGATTTGGCTGTTTGGAATCCGTGAGGGTTGGTGGTTAGGAACCACTTGGCTATCAAGATTGGTGCTATCTGCAGAGAGGGGTTGCATGTCGCTTTTGTTTTCGACTTGAGGTCTATTTTTGGGTTTGGCCTTTGAAGCAACGTTAGCGGCTGTAACGTTGAGAGGTTCTGACGGACGAGCTTGTGGTGGCGTTTTTAGTTTTGTCTGGCGAGGTTTTCTGGGAGTCTTTGGGAAGCAAGGAATGCGGGCGGTTTTGAAGGCGGCTTCCATGGCGTTTAGGTAGGTTTCGTAGTCTTCGGCTGTGACTTGTGCCGTGAATTGTGCTGTAACTTGGGTAGTGGCTTCGTTTTGTCTTGCACGATCTACCGCCAGGCGAAGTGAGGGCAGCAGGGCTTTTGAGGCGGCGCGGAGGCATAGCCAGAGGGCGAGGAGGATGGCGACGATAAAGAGGGTAATGGTCATGCGTACATTCTAGCGAAGATGAACATAAGGGCAATATGTAATGATAACATAGTGATCAATTTATTTACATTTCATGTAAGTGTCGTGGCGGCATCGGGTTGCGCGTTGGCTATTGTTTTCTTGACAGGTTGCACAGGATTTAGAGGATGGGGAGAGGAGGGTGCAGGCGTCGGTCTATGGCGTTCTAGGCCTGATACTGGCAGAATATCGGTGTTTTCCCGGTCACCTTCAGCTTGGCCGGGTTTCAGTAGTGATTCGACTATTTTCGCTTGAGGGTCTCTTTATGAAACTGCTGCGTCTTTTTATGTCTTTTGCGGTATTGGCCGCTTTTGCCTTTTGCCTGCCGGGCGTGATTTCGGCACAGGAGGAGAAGGAGAAGCCGAAGACAGTACCGGCCACGAAAATCAAGCCGCAGGAACCGAAAGAGAAAGAAGAAGAGGACGAGAAAGAGGATGTGGCCGCCCTCGATATTGGCGCCAAGGCGCCAAAGCTGGCTTTGACCGATTGGGTGAAGGGAAAAGAGATTGAGGAGTTTAAGCCTGGCCAGATTTATGTGATTGAATTTTGGGCGACCTGGTGTGGCCCTTGCAAATTGAGCATGCCGCATTTGGGTGAACTTCAGACCAAGTATGGCGACAAGGTCCAGGTGATCGGGATTAGTGATGAAGAGACGGAGCTGGTGACGGAGTTCCTCAAGAAGGACCAGTCGAAGGGCAAGACTTGGGATGAGGTCGTGACTTATGCGCTGGCGATGGATGATGAGCGCAAGACGACCACGGACTACCGAATCGCCGCCGGCGAACGGGGCATTCCTACGGCATTCATCATTGGCGAAGAGGGAATTATCGAGTGGATCGGTCATCCTATGGAGATGGATAAGCCGCTGGAAGAGATTTCGAATGGCAAATGGGACCGCAATGTCGCGAAGCTTGAGCGAGCGGAAGCGAAGGCGACCGAGTTTGCAATGATGAAGGCGATGGACGCAACGCAAAAGGGCGATACCGCGACGGCTGTGAAGATTCTTGATGGCTTGCTCGCAAAAGAGCCGAGCTCCCTCAACTTGATGTTCATGAAATTACAGGCTCTTGAGACAGGCAAAGATAAGAAGGCCTTGGCGAAGTACGCTGACGAGCTAGTGGTGAAGATCGATGAGATGATCGCGAAGCAGCCTGAAGCGGCGCAACTAGGCCTCTTCAAGCTTGAGGTCATGAGCAAGGGCTCCGATCAAGAAGCGGCGGTGAAATTTACCGAGGAAGTGCTGAAGAAGAATTGGGAAGAACCGATGTTCCTCAATCAAATCGCCTGGGGCATTGCCGCTGACAAGAATGTTGCCGGCAATTTGGAAATCGCCCTCAAGGCCGCGAAGCATGCGGTCGAGCTGACCGAGGAAAAGGATGGCACGATTATTGATACGCTCGCCCGCGTTTATTTTGAGCAGGGGAAGCTCGATGAAGCGATTGAATGGCAGAAGAAGGCCGTGAAGCTCAGCGATCGCAAAGATGTGGCCGCGGCGCTGAAGCGATATGAGGCGGCTAAGGAGGAGAAGAAGTAGGAACTGAGGCGCCGTTTATGGGAAACACCGATTGATAAGAGGCGGAGCTGCGACGAAAGCTCCGCCTTTTTTGTAATAGCTGCTCAATGGGAATGAATTCCCGTGCGCTGTGCCGAAACTATTCTTTTGGCTTCTTCTCTTCGCCCTTGGGATTTCCCTTGGTCTTTGGCGCAGGATTCTCTCCTGGCTTGACTTTGGGCGCTTCGGTTTTGGGTCGGTCGAACTTCTTGGGTGGCTGCGGTGGCGAAGGTTGCCTTGGCAAAGGTTGTTGCGGTAGTGGTTGCTTGGGGGCTGGGAGCTTCGGCGCCGGTCGCTTCTGTTCGGGTTGTTGTGGACTTGGCTGCTTCGGTGTGGGGAGCTTTGGCACAGGCTGCTGGGGCATTGGCTGCTTCTGTGCGGGTAGCCTCGGCGCGGGTTGTTGAGGCATTGGCTGCTTCGGCGTAGGGAACTTTGTCGCAGGTGGTTGCGGCTTTGGTGATCTCGGAGCTGGTTCAGCTGGCTTTTTTTCCTTGGGAGTTTCCGGCCTCGGTTCAACCGATCTGGGTGGTTTGATTCGTGGATCTTGTTGCGTTGGAGGTCTCCTCCCAGGGAGTTCCATTTTGGGCGGGCCGGATTCGGGTTTCTCTAACTTTGGATCCCCTTTCAAGGGAGGGGCGGGATTGGAATCTCGAGGAAGTTTAGGTGGTGATGCGTCATTGCCGGGGACGCGAGGTGCTCTGGGCTTAGGCTCGATTTTCATGTCAGGCGGCGGCGGCGCTTCGCGCTTCGGGGGAGCGTTTTCCTTGGAGATTCTTTCTAGCGGCTGAGCAACGATGGGTGATCGCGGGAGCTTGGTTTTTACGACGGGAAGATCGAGCGGCACTCTCGAGGTGGGGTCCGGGCGAGCCGCAACGACTTTGGTCTCTAACTGCTGCCGTTCCTTGCGGAACTGGGTGACTGATTGTTCATGCTTTGCGATTAGATTCCGTTCGTTTTCTTCGAGCTTCTGAAATTTGATGGGGGTGTTTTGATATTTGACTAGCTCGGGAAGCGATGCAGCGATCAGTAGGTCAGTGCGGTCGCGAGGGTTTGAGCTGGCCAATCGCGCTCGTTGGTCTTCCCAGGTGCGCGGAGGCCGCGCTATTTCGTTGTCGCGATAGTTTTGAAAATTGGCTTCTACGTCTTGGCCCCACTGCTGGTTTTGGCGATGAATCCAGCTTTGTTGGGCAAAGAAAGGATCGTAGCCTCTCTGATTTGAATAGTAAGAAAAACCGGGGGAGAAGCCGCGTGACGCATAATTGGACGCGTAGTAATCGCCAAAGTAATAGTGCCCGTAGCTGGGACGCAGAAACAGATGGCTGATGAACACGGCCGGGCTGATTGCGACTGTCGGTGAGTAAGTGAAGCGACGCTGCGTGTAAACTCGCGAATCGAAGTAAACCGGAGCGTAAACAATGCCGCGTCGATTGACTGAGTAATCGTAGTAGCCATCGATGAAAACAAATCCGCGAGGCGTCCAGACGTAGTGAGGAGGGATCCAAGTCCAATCTGG
>JBKJSI010000066.1:0-16909 GCA_046595915.1 Pirellulaceae bacterium | reverse complement strand
CGGCGATGCTGGTGGCTTTTCTTGGGCTGCAGTTTTTGCAATTGATTATTAAGCCGGAGCAAAAAAAGGCTTCGGAGGAGAGTCCTCCGAAGCCAAAATCTAGTTGATGAAGGTGGGCTGTCCGGCTTGAACGTTTGAGCTTGCGCCAGCCGTGTTATGAAAACAAGCGACGAAACGCAATCAAAAAGAGGTTCTTTTACCGCTTGTTTTCAAAACACAGCCACACAACTGTGATAGTGCGGCGGCTATTTTTTGAAGTCGCCGGCGCGGAGGATCACTAGCTTTTTGGGGTCGATGAACTTCTGGAAGGCGGCCTTGATGTCTTCGATCGAGAGGTCTGCGATCTTTTTCTCTTGCTCGGCGGCGTAGGCGAAGGTTCGTCCCAAGTGGAGGTTCGAAACCAGTTGCCCCGCGATGGCGCCGTCGCTGTTACGCGAGAGCTTGGCCGATTCGAGGTAGGCGTTCTTGGCGTCGATCAGCTCTTGGGCTGTGGGGCCGTCGGTGACAAAGCGAGTTAGCTCTTCCATCGCCGCGACTTCGACTTTGTCGATGTTTTGCGGATTGGTGCTCGCGGTAATCGTGAAGCGAGCATCGTTCCCTTGGCTTGGAATTGCCATGGACGACGACACGCCATAGGAAAGGCCTTCCTTTTGACGAATGCGATCACCGAGGCGCGATGAAAGCGTGCCGCCGCCGAGAATTAGATTGCCAAGGCGAAGGGCGGCGTATTCCGGATCCTTCTCGTTTAATGGGAAGGAAAGCCCGGCGAGGAATTCCGTGTTCGCCTTATCTGGCGTGAGGATGTCTTCCTTCATGCCGGCGACATCTTTTTTCGCTTCTCGTTCGATTGAGCGGTAAGGAACTTCCGACTTCCAATCTTTGAGGATGCTTGTGACCGCAGGGACTACGGTAGCTTCATCGAAATCTCCGACAACGGCGATTTCGACCGTTGCGCCGGAGAGTTGGTCTTTGTAGATTTGCTTTACTTGGTCGATGGTGACTTCTTCGATTCGTTTCGAAGTTTCCTCGGTCGTTGGCACATAGCGAATGTCGTCTTTGCCATAGGGAGACAAGGCTCGTGAGAGCTTTTGGGCCGCGAGCGTTCCAGGATCTGTTGCGGCCTGAGCAAGTCCTAACACGGCGCGACGTTTGTTCTGGTCGAACTCGTCGGCCGGGAATGCTGGGTCGTGCAGGATTTCGCCGAGTACTTGAATGCCTTGAGCGAGATTGCCGCGTTTAGCGTCGATCGAGAAGCTCACCGCGCCAGCGGCGCCGCCTCCGCCACCACCGCCTCGAGGGCCGCCGCGGCCTCGACCGCCGCCTCCGCCGCCCGAGTTGATGCGGACATCGAGCGCGTCGAGCGTTTGCCGGAGAGCGGCCTTATCCATCTTTGAGGTGCCGGCCATCATGAGGCCGCCGAGCATGGCGGCCGCCGTGGTTTTGTCCTTGAGTGATTCTTCGTTGCCGTAGCGAATCGTCATGGTCATTGCCACTCGCTCGCCCGTGTTTTTCTTGGGCAAGAGAGCGATCTTCACGCCATTGGCTTCGACAATCTTCGTTCGGGCGTCAAGGTTTTCGGGCGTTGGATCGAAGGCTTCGCCAAACGCGGCCGTTTCGCCGCCTTTGTAATCCTTCACGACTTCGGCGATCGAAGGAACGCTGGGGACGCTGAGGCGCTGTGGGGCGTCGGCGGGAATGAAGAGGCCCGTCGTGCGGTTGAACGGCTTGAAATAGGTCTTGGCGACGCGATTGACATCTTCCACGGTGACGGCGGCGATGCGATCGCGTTGGAGAAATAGCAATCGCCAATCCCCCAGAGAAGAGGCGGTGCTCAGTGCGCCTGACATGGCGGAGGCGCTCGTCAGCATCTCGAGATTTCGGCGTTTGACGGCAAGTTTTTCACGTTCAACCTCTTCTTTAGTGAAGGAGGTATTCCCTGCTTCTTCGATTACCTTGATGAGCGTGTCCTTCACTTCTTCGAGCTTGCCCGGCTCGGGCGAGGCACTAGCCATAAAAAGGCCGGGATCGTGTGAGCTATCGCTGCGGGCGGACGCGCCAGTGGCCAGTTTGGTTTTGACGAGGGCCTTATCGAGGCGGCCGTCAGTTGGATCGGACAGCAGGCTGCCGAGGATTGAAAGCGGGGCCCAGTCGACGTGTGACGCGGAAGGCATGTGATAGGCCAACGCGACTGAGCCATTGGCGCCTACGCGGCGAAGGACCACGTTGCGTTCGCCATCTTGCGGTGGCTCTTCGGTGTAAGTCTGAGGCAGTTTGCGAGTTGGCTTGGGAATCGAGCCGAGGTATTTGTTGACAAGTTCTAGGGCTTTGGGTTCTTCAAAGCGACCGGTGATCACAAGGACAACGTTGTCCGGCTGATAATACTTGCGATAGAAATCTTGGAGGTTGTCGATCGGCACGCGCTCGATATCGGTGCGATTGCCAATGGTTGACTTGCCATAGTTGTGCCATTCGTAGGCCGCTGACTGCACGCGTTGTGAAAGCACGCCTTGGGGGCTGTTTTCGCCACGCTCGAATTCATTGCGCACGACGCTGAATTCCGACATCAGGTCTTCGCGCCGGATGAAGCTGTTGACGAGACGATCCGATTCGAGATGGATTGCGAACTCAAGGTTTTCATCGCTCGCGGGGAGCGTCTCAAAATAGTTCGTGCGATCGGAGTTGGTTGTGCCATTAAAGCTCGCCCCGTGATCGCGAATGGCTTTGGGAACATTCGGAAATGTTGGCGTGCCTTTGAACACCAAGTGTTCGAGCAAGTGGGCCATGCCCGCTTCGCCGTAACCTTCGTGGCGTGAGCCGACGAGGACGGTCATGTTCACCGAGATCTGCGGCTGCGAGGCTTCGGGGAAAAGCAGCACCCGAGCGCCGTTACTGAGTTTGTATTCGGTTACGCCTTCGACGGAGGCGACCTTTTGAGGGGGATCGATTGCCATGGCCGCGATGGGCGCCATTGGCAATGCAAACAGGCAGAAATAGATGACACCACGAAACATGAATAGCTCCAGAGCAGTACGCGACAAATGACAACTCGCCTCGATTCGCGCAGCAGCGCGCAAGTCCCGTCTGGGCATTTTCTAATGGTTGGGGGGCGCTAAAACAACTGTCTGATAGCGCCGAGGTAAAAAGCTCGCGTCGCGGGAGCGACGGCGGCTACGGTGCTAGTGGACGCGCATTCCGGGTTGGGCGCCGGAATCGAGGGCCAGCAAATAAACTTCGGCGCCGCCTGCGCCTGCGGCGGTTACCATGCCTTCGCTAAGACCAAATTTCATTTGGCGCGGTTGGAGGTTCGCTACTACGACTACCAGGCGGCCGACCAACTTTTCAGGCTCGTAAGCGGCTTTGATGCCGGCGAAAAGCGTGCGGGTGTTTTCGCCGCCGAGGCTGACGGTGAGCTTGAGCAGCTTTTTCGCTTCGGGCACATGTTCGGCGTTGACGATGCGGGCGACGCGGAGGTCGACTTTCGTAAAATCATCGATGGTGCAGGTGGGTGCGAGTGGTTCGGCGAGAAGCCATTGATCAGTATCGCCCGAGCCGGTTGCCGGTGCGACGACTTCTTGCGGCGTTACTTCGGCAGCAGCGGCTTCTTTGCTCTCTTCAATCATCTGATCCAGATCCTTTCGTTCGACTCGATCGAGTAGCTTTTGGAATGCGGCGACGGTCGTACCTACGAGCGGCTGCTGCGACTGCGACCAGTTGGTGATCGGGTCGTTGAGCAGGTCGCCGGCTTGGCGCGCGAGTCGCGGGGTAATCGGCGCGAGGTAAATGGCCAATTGGCGGAAGAGGTTGAGCGCGACGGTGCAAACATCGAGCAATTCCGCAGCGCGGGCCGGGTCTTTGGCGATTTTCCAGGGGGCTTGGTCGTCGACGTATTTATTGGCCTTATCGGCTAACTCCATGATCAATCGCGTGGCGCGATTGGTGTCTTTGGCGTCGTAAGCGGCGGCGATTTCGTCCCCGACTTTCGCTGCTTCGGCAAAGAGGCCGCCATCATCGGGGTAGACCTTCGCGAGTCCCGAGGCTTGCACGAATCGCGCAGTTCGGCTCGCCAAGTTGACAAACTTGCCCACGAGATCGGAGTTGATTTTGTTAACGAACTCATCGGGGCCGAGATCGAGATCATCGAGCCGGGGGCCGAGTTTCGATGCGTAGTAATAACGCAGAAAAGTCGGATCGAGATGTTTTAAATAGGTCTCGGCTTTGACGAAGGTGCCCTTCGACTTCGACATTTTCTCGCCGCCGACCGTCAAAAAGCCGTGGATATGGACCTTCGTCGGCAGCGAATAACCAGCCGTTTTGAGCATCCCAGGCCAGAAGAGCGTGTGGAAATATTGAATGTCTTTGCCAATAAAGTGGTGGACTTCGGTCTCGGTGCTCTTCCACCAACCTTCGAGTTTTTCGCCCTGCTTTTTGCACCATTGCCAGGTCGAGGCGATGTAGCCAATCGGGGCGTCGAACCAAACGTACCAGTAGTTGCCGGGGCTATCGGGAATTTCGAAGCCGAAATAGCGAGCCGGACGTGAAATGTCCCAATCGCGGAGCGGCGCGTTGAGAAAATGGCCTTTGAGATAGTTCGCCACTTCGCTTTGCAGTGCGCCGCTGCTTTGTGACCACTCATCGAGAAACGCATGCAACTTTTCGAGTTCCACGAATAGTTGCTTCGCGGGGCGCGATTCCGGCTTCGCGCCGGAGAGTGTGCTGACGGGGTCGATCAACTCGGTCGCGGCGTAGGTCGAATTACATTTGTCGCAGTTGTCGCCATATTGATTGGGAGACTTGCATTTGGGGCAGGTGCCCTTCACGAAACGATCGGCGAGGAACGTTTCGGCCTCTGGATCGTAAAGCTGGGTGACATCGCGCTCGACGATGAGGCCTTGCGCCCGGAATGATTTCCAGAACTCATGGCAAAGCGTGCGATTCTCTTCGCAGTTGGTGCTGCCGTAGTGATCGAAGCTGATTTCGAAGCCGGCGAAATCGCGCTCATGCTGGGTTTGCATGTCGGCGATCAGATCAACTTCGCTGCGGCCTTCCTTGCTCGCGCGAATCATGATGGCGGTGCCATGGGTATCGTCGGCGCAAATGAAGACGCAGCGGTTGCCCCGCAGGCGGTGGAACCGGGCCCAGATATCGGTCTGGATATATTCAACGAGGTGGCCAATGTGGATCGGGCCATTGGCGTAAGGCAGCGCCGCGGTGACCAGAATTCGTTTCAATGGGTTTGTCATGAATGAGATCGAGCCACCGGCAAGTGGCGACGAAAAGAGGCAAATTTTATTGAACGCGGCGGATTCTAACCCACCACAACGAAAGCGCTTAGGGCCTGACTGTCTATCGAATTTCCTCCGTGCTCTCTGTGTCTCTGTGTTGAGAACTGACTTTTGAAACACAGAGACACAGAGAGCACGGAGGAAAGAAGGGCTTGGACCTTTGGCGCCGTAGATGCATTTGAGTGGTTTGCCAGCAGGTAATGCAAGAAACGCGGCCTTGGCCTGATTCCTGTAACGTCCAACTGGCAAAGGGTTTAGCGAATGGCGACCGAATCGATTCGAACTCCTTCGCCGAATTGACCTTGTAACAATTACAAATCGGGGCGAAAGTCCCGCACTCGCAGGCAGGATGCCTGTTACATGACCCAAGTCGCCGGCATTCGGTGGCATAGGTCCAACTCGGAGGGATCCGGATGACGCTCCTCGGCGCCTTGGTCTGTTTTGTCGCGATTTCTGGCCATCCCGAAGTTGAGCTTTTGCATTTTGAATCTCCGAACTGCGTCCATTGCCGGACGATGGAGCCGACCGTTGAGCGGCTCAGCAAAACTGGCTGTGCCATTCGGCATATCGATACCTCCGAAGATCCAGACACGGCGGCGAAGTACCGTGTTCGCGGCGTGCCCTGCTTTGTGGTGCTGGTGAATGGCGAGGAACGGGATCGCCACGAAGGAACGGCGAGTTTTGATCGGCTCAATTCGATGGTGGTGCAAGCGCGACGAGCCGTCATTGGCGGAGAAGAGTCTGTGGCCCCCGCTTCCCGACCAAGGAACGAACGCCAGGAGTGGCGAAGCGGCAATGTCCAGAATGAAGCCAAGTCCTCGAGTGAAGAATTTGTCTCGACAACGGCGCCTTCCCCATGCCTCGACTCGATCCTAAGCCCAAGCGAGGTACGACAAATCGCACTCAATTCTTCCGTTCGTATCCGCATTGAAGAGCGTGGCCAGACTTCTTATGGTACAGGCACCATGATCGACGCCCGTAATGGCGAAGTCTTGATCATTACCTGTGGACACTTGTTTCGCGGACCGAGTGCGAATGGCAAGATTACGGTCGATGTGTTTGTGGGTGGCGCCAAAAGGACGATTCCCGCGACGCTGCTCGACTTCGATGAAAAGTACGAAATCGGCTTAATCTCGATGAAGCCGGGCGGTGAGATCTCGACCGTTCGAGTCGCCGATAAATCAGCCCAACCCGAGCCGGGCCAGCTGCTCTTTAGCGTCGGTTGCAATGGCGGCGCCGATCCGACGATCATGGAAATGCAGGTGACCGCCGTCGACCGCTTCACCGGCGCACCGAACATCGAATGCACCGGCAGCCCCGTACAAGGTCGCAGTGGCGGCGGACTTTTTGATGAACAGGGTCGACTCGTGGCCATTTGCTTCGGCGCGCTCGGCGGCGAACAGCGCGGCGCCTATTCGGGACTGCCGACGATTCATTGGCAGCTCGCCAAGCTCAATCTTCAAGAGCTTTACGAAGCGCCCGCTGACAACCCACCGGCAAAGCAGATGCTTGCGGAAAACAATCGTGAAGAAACGATTACTGAAGATCGACCGGCTGTTACCGAGCCTGAGGTTGCCAAGACAATTCCGCGTCGACTCTCACCTAAAAATGCTGGAAAGTTAGTTCCCGCCGTTGAGGATGTAGCGGAAGAACGCCCTTTGAAAAAAGTCGTACTTTCCTCATCGGCTCCGCGTACCGCTGATCGAACGAAGGCGAAATCGAAATCGCGAGCGGCGGAAGTCGTGCAAGATGAAATTCCTGCCGCGCCGAAATCCCCCGCAGTGGAAAATAAATCTGAAGGGGCTGGCAGCCGTTCGCGTTTAGGCCGTGTCCTCGATGATCAATTGGCCAAAATGGGCCCAGATGCGGAGGAAGCCGAAGTCATTTGCATCATCAAATCAAAGGGGTCGCCCACCGCGAAACGCAAAGTGCTCGTTCTCGACAATCCCTCGCCAGAATTCCTCAGCCGCCTATCTCATGAGAAGCAGGCACAGGAACTTTTCAGCAATCTGCCCGCCCGTAAGCCTGCACCTGCCCAAGTCGCAAAAGCGACTCGTGCCTCGGGAGCAAAAATTGCCATGCGACAGAGTGATTCGGAAACGGGCGCTCAATAGTGCGACGTCCTAGGTTGCCCACATAACCGTCAAAGTCGCCAACAACGTGAAATTCCAGTCTGGTTTAGCGCCCGACAACTTGTCACGGATTCCCTCAACGACGGCCCAAGCGGCCTAGCGGTAACGTAGAGTTCGGCGACGATTCTCACCCCCTCGTTCGCTGTCATTGCGTCATGAGCACCGCTTACTCACTATTCGTCCTCGTTCTATTCATGCTCGTATCCGCAGCGAATATCGCCCTCGGATACTGGGCGGCTATCTTATTGCGCGGTGGTCAAGCTGCTTTAGCTGGAACAGGAACTCAAGGCGCCGCATTCAATCTAAGTTGGCTTCGGATGCCATCGCTTCCGAAGTTTGGTATGAAGAAAGTCGTCGATGCCACGCCAGTCAAGGCCGCAGTGGAAGTCAGCCCCGCCGAGCCCGCAACCGGACCCGCGCCGCTCGAAGGCACGTCGCTTGTTTGCTTAAAACTCTCCGAAATCATGGCGACCTTTTGCCAGTCGGTTTATGAGCAAGATCTGCTGCTCCGTGAATTCCTCGAAAACCCCGGCGACGCCGAGCGAGCCACGCAACTCGCCGACGGCGCACCCAAGTTCTTTGAACGCCACTTAAAGCGATTCAACCAGGCTGCCGCGAAACTCGACGCAGTGTCGCAAACCGATCCCGATTGGCTCGAGGGGAAGCAAGCGGTCAAATCGGCACTTGCATCGCTTCTCGCCGATGCCAATCAGGCGCGAGACGAATTCAAGCGCGAAGTCGAACATGGTCAGCCGATCAACGATGCCCTTGGCAAATGCCTGCGCGGCAACGTCGACCGTGCGTTAACGATGCGTGGTCAACTCGAGCGCGGCATCGAACAGCTTCTCGGAGTCGATCCTGGCTTCGCGAGGCTTCCGACGGAAACGCTCGAAGAAAAGGGAAAACACCTTCTTGGCCGCGCCTGGATCGGCGCTCGATGTGCAACGAGCTTCGAAAAGGCAAACAAGTTCTTCATTGCCAGTCTCGATTTGGTCGATTTCCGCGCTTTCAATCACGAACATGGCTATGCAGTTGGGGCAGTCATTCTCGATGGTCTCGACAAGCTTCTCAGCGAGAGCGTAAAGGCTGGCGAATGGTGTTTCCGCATCGATGGCGATCGCTGGTACTTCCTCCTCACGACAGGCGACCTCCAAAAAGCCAGCGCCCGCGTTGACCAATTGCGGCAGCAAATCAACGCCACGCGATTCGATTGGGCGAAGAAGGAATTCAAGGTGCAAGCCCGCGCCGCGCTTACCTCGGCCAAGGCCGGAGATAAGTTCGACCAACTCGAAATCGCTCTCCGCGAGTCGATTACCGTGGCAAGGCGGCAAAATGAGCCTTTAATGCACGCCGACGGCGCCGAGCAGAAGCCGCTCAAGCACACCGATCTCAAAATCGCCCCGGTGACCATTTCGCTCTAGTCGCGTAAACTCGTGCGTTTGGCCAGAGGCGGTAGCAAACTCTTCATTTGCGCGCCTGCGGCATTGCCTAGGGAGCGACGCGGTGACCGGTACGTGCGTAATTGGCCTACAGTGGGGTGACGAGGCAAAGGGAAAACTCGTCGATTGGCTCACCAAAGAGAACGACATTGTTGTCCGCTACCAAGGCGGCGCCAACGCAGGGCATACCGTCGTTGTCGGCGATCAGGTTTATAAGCTTCACACGATTCCCACCGGCGTCCTAACGCCGCGAATCATGAACGTCGTCACGCCTGGCGTTGTGCTACATCCCGCCACGGTGCTCAAAGAAATCCAAATGCTCCTCGACCGGGGAATTCCGGTTCAATCAAACCTGATGCTCAGCGACCGGGCGCACGTCGTCATGCCTTGGCACATGATCGAAGATCGCCTTCTCAATGAAGGCACCGCCGACGGTGAAAACATCGGTACGACGCTCCGAGGCATTGGCCCTTGTTATCGAGACAAAGTTGGCCGCTCCCATGCCGTTCGCCTTGGTGATATTTTCCGCCCCGAGTTCCCTAGCCGCATTCGACGTATCTGCGAAGCCAAAGAGCGCCTACTCACGGGCATGAGCAAGAATCCCGAAGACGCCAAACTCGAAGTCGAAGCGATTGTTAGCGAGTTTCATGGCTACGCAGATCGCCTACGCCCTTTCGTCGGCGACACTACCGCTTTTTTGCTCGACGAAGTCGAAGCCGGCAAACGACTCCTCTTCGAAGGCGCCCAAGGTTCGCTACTCGACGTCGACCACGGAACTTATCCCTTCGTTACCAGCAGCAACAGTTCCGGCGTGGGCGTCTCCTCCGGCTCCGGCGTTCCCGGCCGCTGGGTCACCCATGTCATCGGCGTTGCGAAGGCCTATAGCACTCGCGTCGGCGGCGGGCCATTCCCCACTGAGCAGGACAACGCCGTCGGCCAAAAAATCCGCGAAGTCGGCAAAGAATATGGTACCACCACGGGCCGCCCGCGCCGCTGCGGCTGGTTCGACGCCGTCGCCGTTCGCTACGCTGCTCGCCTAAGCGGGATCGACTCGATCGCCCTGATGATGCTCGACGTCCTCAGCGCCGTGCCAGAAATCCAAGTCTGCACGTCGTATATGGTTGATGGCAAATCGACGAATCGCTTCCCCAGCCACGTCGACGATCTTCGCACCGCAACGCCCGTTTACGAAACGCTTCCCGGCTGGAACGTCGATATCACCAAGTGCCGCAAGCAATCGGAACTCCCGCCGACGGCCCTGAAGTATGTCGAGCGTATCGAACAGATCGTGGGCAAACCGGTACAATTCATCTCCGTCGGCCCCGACCGCGAACAAACCATCCGCCGCGAGTAGTAACCGTGGCCCAGTTGTTTCTTACGTAGCCCCGTCGCTCCGCCGACGGGAGGCATTGGCGTCTCATGGCGAAAACTTCTACCACCGCCGATCCCCTCGCCGCGGTTCCCGCCGAGCGCCGACCGGTCCATGTCGCCGTCATCATGGATGGCAACGGCCGCTGGGCTCAGCGCCGATTCCTGCCCCGAGTAGAAGGCCACCGCCGAGGCGTGCATAGCGTTCGCCGCACGGTCGAAGAATCTGCCCGCCTCCATCTCGGCCAACTCACGCTCTATTGCCTCTCCAGCGAAAATTGGAAACGCCCGCAAAAGGAACTCGATTTCCTGATGCATCTGCTCGAGCAATACATGGTCGAAGAACGCAAGTCGATCATGGACCAAAACATCCGCGTCAAAATCATCGGCCGCATGTCAGGCATCCCCGCCAGCACGCTCGCCGAGATGCAAAAAACGATCGACATGACCTCTGCCAACAGCGGCACCACGCTTTGCCTCGCCATCAATTATGGCGCCCGCCAAGAACTAGCCGACGCCGCCAAACAGATCGCTGAAGATATCCAGTCGGGCAAGCTTACACTTGAAGCAATCAACGAAGACTCTCTAAACGCCCGCCTCTACACCGCCGGCATGCCCGACCCTGATCTCGTCATCCGCACCGCCGGCGAAATGCGCCTCAGCAATTTCCTCCTCTGGCAAGCCAGCTACGCCGAAATCTGGGTCACCGAAAAATGCTGGCCGGAGTTTGAAGTCGCCGATTTCCACCAAGCGATCATCGACTTCGCCAAACGCGACCGTCGCTTCGGCGGATTGAACACGTAGCCCAGTCGCTCCGCCGACTGGATGCTTTTCGATCAAGCCGAAGCACTTGAATCAACGACTTCTTTCGCGGTACGATTGCGGTGGAGGACAATCCATGAGCACCTCAGAAAAGAAGCCAGTGCCCATTCCGCCCCCCGCCCCAATTGAATATGCGGGCCAATGGGTCGCATGGAACAAAGAGTGGACCGAAATCGTCGCTCACGGGCGTGAATTTGCCGACGTGCATCGCGAAGCCATTCACAAAGGGTTTTCGGATCCCATTATGGAACACGTGCGCAATCCCAAACTTGCTTTCATTGGCTTTCTATGAAATTCAAGTACCGAAGTGTTTTCTCCAGAGAACCTGGTAGCGATGATTTTCTGATATTTCGCCGACCGGAAATCATGGTCTCAATTGCAGGTCCACTTGGAAAAGCAACGAGCGTTGGACTCGTAGACACTGGCTCTGATTTCACGATTTTTCCGAAACGAATCGCGGAATACCTTGGTGTCCCGCTTACAGAAAGCAAATTAACTTCCGCTGCGGCATTCGGCGGTCAAGAACTCCCGCTCCAAGAGGGGGAAGTCGTTTTGAAAGTTACTGATTCTGAAGATCAGGTTGAATGGGTAACCGAAGTCTGTTTCTTTGACTTCCCAACCAGTGAGAGCGAAGCCATTATCCTCGGCGACAGCTCCTTCCTCGACTACTTCATCGCCACCTTTGACGGCGAAGCAAGCGAACTGGAACTACAACCGACTAGCGAGATGCTCGAGCTATGTTTGCCTCGACAAGAATCCGATTAGTCCGAAATCTCACGCCGCCGCCCCAGTCGCCACCGGCAACCCCAGCGTTTCACGCGCCAGATTGAGATAGTCTTCCGCCCCATGCGATTGCTTGGCGTAGTCAAAAATCGATTGCCCAAAACTCGGCGCCTCGGCCAAGCGGATGTTGCGGCGAATTTTGGTTTGAAAAGTCTGAGCCCGCGACCAGATCGAGTCCTTCGCGCTTTGCCGCGAAAAGAATTCATTCACATCGCTCGTGACTTCTGTAGCGAGTCGCGTACCGCCATCGAACATGCAAAACACGACACCCGTGAGCCGAAGTGTCGGATTCAATCGCTTCGACACTAGGTCTACCGTCCGCAAAAGCTTCGATAACCCATGTAGAGCCAAGAAATGCGGCTGGAGCGGCAAGAACACTTCATCAACTGCGGTCAGTGCATTAAGCGTAAGCACACCTAGTGACGGCGGACAATCGATAATCAAAAAATCGAAATCCACGCCCGCATTGGAGAGCCCGCCCTCTTCAATCATCTTGTCGCGCAAAATCAATTCGCGGCCCACTTCGCCCGCCAGTTCCAGCTCTGCGGCGGCAAGGTCCAAATGCGATGGCGCAAGCCACAGCCGATCAGAAATTTGTCGACGAACACTCGCCAGCGTCGCGTCGCCCACCAGCACTTCGTACATCGAAGGCTCGCCATCCGCGAGCGAACACCCCAGATGCAGCGAGGCATGCGCCTGCGGATCGAGATCGATCACACAAGAGGTTTTTCCGAGCTCGGCCAAAGCAGCGGCCAAGTTCACTGCGGTAGTCGTTTTGCCAACGCCACCTTTTTGATTGATAACCGCGATCGATCGCATGGGATTCCCTTCCCGACTCGCACAAGTGATTTGGTTTACGGCGAGAGCTTATCCATAGCTGCGATCCGAACGCAAGCGAGAACTATGCCTGCTAGCACCGCGGATTACTGAAAAATCGCGGTCCAGTACCCATTCGAATACGCGACACCAACGCGGGTGTACTGGCGTCCGAGCATATTCTGGCGATGGCCAGAAGAATTCCACCACGATTGGTAGATCTCCTGCGAACTCCCTTGGCCCATGCCGATATTCTCAGCCATGCCATAGGAAGAATGTGCGAACCCCCCGCCCGACGCCATGCGATTGCTGTGCGATTGAGCAAGCGACGCCAAGTGCGGATCTTCAACCAGCGGCGCCGCGCCATTCACCGAACGAGCGTAATTGCAGTAGTGCAAAAAATTGCCGCAAGAACAATCGCCGCTCGCGGTGGTCCGGTAAGAAGCATTCATGGCCGGCGTCGAATTAGACTGCCCACCACCTCGCCGCCGCCCGCCAATCGCTTCCGCATTGGAAACGAAACAAGAGGCGAAGCAACCAAAAACGAGCGCCACAGAAACAAGAACTCTCATGCTTTTCTCCGAGGATGTGCGAAACAACGGAAGCATCCTGCGCAGCAAAGCACGATTACGCCAAGGGGCGATGACAAGTTGACAGTTAAAACAGGTAGTCCAGGCGCGTCGAGCAAGCAACCCGCGATTAACGGCAGCGCCCATTTCGCCAAAGTTGAAATGTGAATTTCGGTGGTGCCGGGTTGACTTGTAATTTGCGCAAGTGCTTCAGCGTGTGCTTATCTCCTTGCCCAGCAGATAAGCGAGATGGAATTGGACGTATGCGCAGACTCGCAGTTCATCTTCACTCTGAAATTCACGAACAGCCGACCCATCGACATCACGCACAACAATGTGGTGGGTTTTGGTCTTTTCTTGGTACTCCACTTCCACTTTGCATCCTGGAAAAAGCTCCGAAGTGACCTCTTGCAAGTACTTCGATGCTCCCTTGCCGCGTTCTAGCGATGTAAATTCTGCGAATTCTTCGTTGGTTTTGAAAGTGTGAGCTGACTTGCCATCTTTTCCCCAGATCGCGATGGGCGAAACGCCGGCGCGCCCGGTTGTGTCATACACAATCGAGTCTTCAGGAATCTTGATTTCAAATTGCGCCTCCAAACCAGGAGGATTCACCAATACTTCAGAGATGCTGAATTCCGTCCGTCGCGTTCCATCATCCGCGGGAAAGTTCTTTGCTTTTGCGACGACACAATCGATATGAATTGTCTTGGGAAAGGGGTTGCCGTCCGCAAGTATTTGCCATTCGGCCACTTGCCAAGTCAGCGAAGGAAACGGCGCATCAAGCGGCGCGACAAAGTCGGCTCGCTCCATCATGAAGCCACGTTCGGCATTCACGATGACTTCTGCCTTCTCGGTTTTCTCAACTGGCTGCGAATCACCTACTTGATATCGGGTTTTGAAATCGCCCACGAGCTTCCAGCAAGCCTCCCCCTTCTCGTTTTTTACCGAGCTCACTTTCGGGTGCATTTTGGAGACCCAATTCCGCAGCGTTGTCGGCTGCGACAGTGTGTGCTCAAGCTTCCGTCCAAATCGCGAGCTAATAGGTGAACTACTTTGTAGCTCTTTCGAGATAGAATAGGTCTTGTAAGACTGGTGCGTTACAAGGCCATCAATTCGCCATATTCGTTCGGACGGCATGTCGGGAAACTTCTCGTGAATTTGCTTTGAAACAACGCTCTCATGCGGCCCATTACAAAAGACAAGACATTCTCGCACCTCGTCATGGAGGTATTCGGACTCAACCTGCCTTCCCCCTTCCCGCATGGAAGTCATCGTTCCATGAACTCGTGATTTGATGTTGGCCTTTACAGCCAATTTCTCGAGCTTGGCCCAAGTCGCCTCATGCCGCGCAACGATCTCTTCGGCCGTGAGTGCAGCATCTACTTCTTGGGCACTGACCTGCGTTGAAATCAAGGTGACGATTCCAATGATCAGCATGATCTTCGCTGCATTGTCCAAAATTCTAGCGTTCATCTTCAAGCTCCAGTAGCATCGCCGGTAATTCACTCGTATCGAAATAGGCGCGTTCCAACTCAGCCTCATCGCCTAGCAGATAGGTAACGACAGAACGTGGAAGGATACGCGGTCCAAATTCCATAACGACTTCTCGCGCAAGTTCCTCCAGTGACGTAACGAGCAGGCTTCGCAATAGTTCCACTTCCTGAATCTCTGCGACCGTGCCAATCTCGCGAATAAGCTCTCCGTTCTGGTCGCAGACCAGGAGTGGAAAAGCTGTTCTGCCTTCCCCTGTCGCCTTAACAACACATCCGGGAAAGAGATTGGCGACGTTATAGGCCCGGTTTTCAAAACGGTTTTGGGCTTCCTCTTGCTCCAGAGTTGCGATGTATTCCTTCAGGGTCGCGAATGTTCTTAAGGAATTGTTCCCCGCACCCCAGATCGCCACTGCGGGATGGCCTGCTCGCTTGGTCTTGTCATAAACGACTGAGCCTTCGGGAATCGTCCGATCAAACAGTTCACGATCGATCGGCGGATTGAGCTCGATCTCCCGCACCTTCAAACGACGCCAGCTAGTGCGTTCGATCTCCCGATATTGGAATTCACAATTCGCCGCCGCGGGAAAACTAGATTGATTCGATAACGTCCGCCAACTTGTCACTCGCCAGCCCATTTTCCGTGTGCTGAATACGTGTTCGGATTGAAGATCGGGGCATTTGAAGGCGAGCTGCTCAATCATGCATCCCCGGTCCGCATTCACGGTCACCGTGAGCTCATCATCGCGAAAAAGATTGAAGGTTCCGGAGAGGACTTGCGATCGCATCTTTCCCTTCATTTCATAACAAATCTCACCAGCCGAATTCTTGACCCGCCGCACCGCCGGGCGCGATTCAGCCGCCCATTCGCGAAGCGATTTCGTAGCGGGAAAGAGTCCTATCGAAATCCCTTCGCCAAAGTAGATTCCACCGCCGCTCGTATTGGTTTCAGGCTTTCGCCGAATCGTCACCTCGGTATCGCCAAAGACGTAGCTAAGTTCGCCATCGAAAAAGCATCGCGAGCGCCGGTCGCGCTGGATCAGATACTCAGCAGTTCGAGACGTCTTGCCCTCAACAATTTCCTCATCAATGCGCCGGAATTCACTTTGATGCGTCACTTGGGCGGAGCGTTCGCCATCAAGGTAGATTTCACGCCGCTCAGTGCTCTCTCCTGTATGTACGACCAACGCAGTCTGAAAACCGCGCTCGTTAGAAAACTCTCCATTCACGCCTTCAATCATCCGACTCTCTTTTGAGCCGTGGCAGTAGGAGTAATGATCCTCGATATCCATCCGAAGATGTCGCAGTCGCGACCAAGTCGCCTCATGCCGCGCTACGAGGTCTTCTGCAGTCAGTAAGGTGATCGGCTCGGAGGAATTCCACCCAATTCCCGCCAGTAAGCCTAGTCCAGTTATTGAGGCGAGTACAATCCATTTATTCATGCTTTAACCTCAGTCATATTTTGGCGACCACTTCGACTATTCCTTTGTCTGCATCACCTCAATTCTTTCTTCCCCATCGCAAACCGAATCAACTCCTGAACAGACTCAACACCTGCGAGTTCCGCTGTGTTCTTGAACTCAAGTAGCACCTCACCCTTCTCGTCGTACACAATCGTCTGAAAATCGCCGACTTGCTCGTTCCAAGTCACCTTGAGCGTACATCCAGGAAAGAGATGCGCGATCGCCTTCTCTTGTCGCTTTGCAGACTCCGCAAGATTCTTGGCTCGCTGTTCGAGGTCATAATCCTCGCGGCGCGCGTAAATCTTTTTTGCTTTTCCGTCGGCGCCCCATATGCTCACAGGCGCGATGCCCGGTCGCCCAGTCGTATCGAAAACGACTGAGTCCTCGGCAATTTCATATTGGAATTGCTTTTCCAAGTCAGCGGGATCGACCTGGACATCTGAAAATGTTGCTTTGAGCCAGTTCTTTTGTGGCGAATTCCAGTAGCTCAAGTCCCCCTCGACGTTTGATGGGAAATTCAGTCCGCTGCCAATGTTCTGCCATTTCGTAACCGTCCAAATGATTTCTTTTGGGCTTAAGCGATGTTCCTGCTTTGCACTGGTGAAGACAATTCGCTCAATGAGGTAACCTGGGTGCGATCCACTCCCTGCGCGCTGAATCCGCGTATTTTCATCAACTTCGCCGATCGGATTGGGCTGAGTTGAAAAATTGGTCTAGTAAAAGAGGGCCCCTTCCGGTGAGAACG
>JBKJSI010000830.1:0-16758 GCA_046595915.1 Pirellulaceae bacterium | reverse complement strand
GTGGGTTCGACTCCCACTGCTGGCCCTCAATTAGACATTTTTCCTCGACCAAATTATCCCCTCGTTAATAGTCCCCGATCATATTCCCCCCGATCTGTGGGGTGTGCAACCAAAATGGACTTTTAGCACACCTTGGAGCGACGAACGATATGCAGGCAACGGCTGATCTGAAGGAAATTGTGCTTTCGAATGGTTCCTTTGGCCCTCGCGAAATCAGCGAATTGGCTCGGACGATCGCGGAAGATTTCAACCAATTCCACTTTTTACGCGAGGCGGTTGCCGAGCTAGAAAGTCAGGAAGGAACGCCCGCGACGGCGGTCCGGCTGGGCGTTTGCTACTTCCTCTTGGGCCGTTACACCCGTGCGGTGGAAACGCTAACCAATGCGGATGGTGGCGCTTTGGCGAATTTTTACTTGGGAAAATCCCAGGTCGCACTCAATAAATTCGAGCCCGCAATTGCCTCCTTTCAAAAGGCGAAGACCGGCGGCTACTCAGGCGACGACTGCGCGGTTGCAACTGCTGAGGCCCTAAGGCTTTCTGGCACGGCGAGCAAGGCGCTGCAAGCTCTCGACGCCCTTTCCGGCGCCATCGAGCAGACTGGTGAATACCTCTATCAACGCGGCGCCACGGTCGGCCTGATCGGCGGCAATCCCGTCGAAGTGATCGCCCTCTACGAACGAGCCGTTGAAGTCGACCCCACGCATCAGGGGGCGCTGTTTGGCCTCGCGATGGAAAATGATCGCCGCGGCAATGATGAAACGGCGATGAACCTCTATCAGCGCTCGGTCGGGCGATTTCCCGCTCACTTGGGTTCACTGCTCAACCTGGGCATCCTTTACGAAGATCGCAATCAATATGATCGCGCTCAGTTTTGCTACCACCGCATCCTAGAAGTATTTCCCGACGATCCTCGGGCGCGCCTCTTTCTCAAGGATGCCGCTGCTTCTTCGGAAATGTACTACGACGCCGATGCCGAGCGTCGCAGCGATCGCTTGTCGCACGTGCTCAATATCCCCGTCGCGGATTTCGAACTCTCGGTTCGCAGCCGCAACTGCCTCCAGAAGATGGGCGTTCGCACGCTCGGCGATTTGACACGCACGACAGAAGGCGAGCTCCTATCCAGCAAGAACTTTGGCGAGACCTCCCTCGTCGAGATTCGCGATATGCTCCATTCGAAGGGCCTCGAACTCGGCCAGTTCGCTCACGAGCGAACTCGCATGGAGCCTGCCTTCGAGCCTTCGCTCGTTTCGCCAGATGAACAGGCGCTGCTTGACCGACCGATTGCGGAACTCAACCTCAGCGTTCGCGCCCGTAAGTGTATGGTCCGACTCGGAATCTCGACGATCGGCGAACTCGTTCGCAAGACCGCGGATGACCTTCTCGAGTGCAAGAACTTCGGCGTGACTAGCCTGACTGAAGTTCGAGAGAAATTGGTAACGCTGAATATTAAGCTCCGCGGCGAGTAATCTCTTTACGTAGCAGTTGACAACTACTTGGCCTCCGCCGATTGCGTGGGCCGTGAGGCCAGCTCTTGTTTCGCTATAATTTGCGTCATCGCGACGCGGCTACGGGCGCCCGTGCAGGTGTCTTTTCTACACCTCATGGTGATGTTGAAACCCCGGCATTTATGCCGGTCGGCACCCAGGGCACCGTCAAAGGCTTGACTGTTGAAATGCTGCGTGCGACCGGCGCGCAGATGATTTTGGGCAACACTTACCATCTCGCACTGCGACCAGGCTCAGATGTAGTGGAGGCACTTGGCGGCTTGCATCGCTTCAGCGGCTGGTCAGGGCCGATTTTGACCGACAGCGGCGGCTTTCAACTGTTTAGTCTGGCCCAGAACACGAAAGTCACTGAAGAAGGCGCAGTCTTTCGCTCGCACATCAACGGCAGTGAGTTTCGATTATCGCCAGAAGAAGCGGTTCGCATTCAAGAGCAGTTGGGCAGCGATGTCGCAATGGTGCTCGACCATGTGATCGCGCTGCCTGCGACGCCGGAAGCGGTGGAGGACGCCTGCCATCGATCAATTCGCTGGGCCCGTCGCTGCCAGGTGGCTCATCGTCGAAAGGATCAGGCGCAATTTGGAATCGTGCAGGGCGGACTTGTCCCGGAGCTGCGGGTTTTGTGTGCAAAGCAGCTCGCGGAGCTAGAGTTTCCGGGTTACGCGATTGGCGGTTTGAGCGTCGGCGAAAGTCCAGAAGAAATGTATGCAATGCTCGATGTCACCTGTCCCGAGCTGCCGGCTGACCGGCCGCGGTACTTGATGGGCGTCGGCCGGCCCGAGGATCTACTCGAAGCGATCAGCCGAGGCGTTGACATGTTTGATTGTGTCATGCCGACACGAAATGGCCGCAATGCGCTAGCGTTTACGGACAGTGGCCCACTGCGGATGCGGAATAAGAAACATGAGCGTGACGCAAGTGAGCTGGACTCGCTAACACCTTCGCCTGCAAGCGGTTATAGCCGAGGTTTCATTCGACACCTCTTTATGTCGGACGAGATGTTGGGACCGATTCTCGTTTCGGCTCACAATTTGGCCTATTACCAGCGGATCGTTCGCGAAGCGCGCGAGGCAATCGCACGGAACGAGTTTTCCAAGTTTCATGCCGCCAAAAAGGCGGGTTGGGCACAAACGGGAAGCGAAGAGGCGGCGTAAAGTGCGGCGTGGAAGTGTTTTGTGGCCTTGTTCGGTATGGCGTCGAGCCTTAACATGTCGACCGAAACTATTGCGTGGCAAGCTGTTTACAGCAATAGAGATACGGCGCAGGTACTCGCCTCCCGTGCTTCTCTTTTCGGGGTCGAGGTCTCCTCCAAAAGGATCTTCGATTTCATAGCTGGCCAATACGTTGTTGCTAGTTTCGCTTCGCTGAAGTTGTCGTTCAGAGTTGGCGTTTTGAATTGTCGTCGATAGGCATAGGTAATGGACTTGACCAACGTTTTAGATTTCGCCCTGACCGAGTTATTGCTCGAGTCTTTGGTGCTGGGTCAAGAAGCCGCGCCGGCTGGTGATGGCGGCGGATTGAGTTCGCTGCTGGGCAGCAACGCGTCCATGCTGATTCCTTTTTTTCTGATTTTCGTGGCGTTTTATTTCATGATCCTGATGCCGGAGCGCAAGCGGCGCAGCGAGCAGGAAAAGCTACTAGGCGGTCTGAAGAAGAATGACCGTGTAGTAACGACTGGCGGGATCATTGGAGTGGTTGTAATGGCGGAAAAAGGTTCCAAACAAGTCACGATACGAATCGACGAAAAAACGGACGCGAAGCTGACGATGCTTCGCAGCGCAATCGCGCAAGTCATTAGTGATGACGCGGAAATTGATCCCAAAAAAGCGTCGTAGCGGCGGTCCCTTTTCTTCTGGACCGCCGAAGCTCGATTGGTGCTTTGCAGCACAACTTACTCGCGTGCCTCGCCGCGAGAGTCGCCAAAACATAGTAGCTGAGTCAAGGAAATTGAAATGTTGATGAATGATTTGTACTGCCTGATTGCCGCGACGGAGCCCACCGCTCTCAAGACGACGCTTCTTTGGCTGCTTGTCGGCGGCACGATGATTGTGCCCTGGGTTTTAGGCTACTTCGCCGCGAAAGCCGTGAAGCTGCCCAACTATGGCATTCATCTTGGTTTCATTTTTTGGCTATTGGCGATTTCGACGCTGCGGATTGGCACTGGGTTTCCACCCAAGCTCGGGATCGATCTCAAGGGCGGCGTGATTTTAGAATACGAAGTCTATCCATCGGACGATGGTTCGCTCGTCGATATGAATTCGGTCGTGTCGCGAATCGAAGAGCGACTTAATAGCTCGGGGCTCAAGGAAATTTCGATTCGCGCGGTGGGCAATTCGCGCATTGAAGTCATCGTCCCAGACGTTGAGCCGTCGACGGTGCTTTCGATTAAGGAAATGATTCACAAAGCGGGCTTGCTAGAGTTCCGCATCGTGGCTGATCCCACCAAGCATCGCGATGTGATTACTTTGGCCGAAGCGCAAGCATTGAGCGATCCGCTCAAAATAAGGGTTCTCGATGGCGAAGGCAAAGAAGTTGGAAAGTGGGTTGGAATTGGCCGCGAGGAGAAAAGCGGCGGCAAGGGTGACTACAAACTGCGAGATTTTTATCGCCACACGATTCGCGATGCCTCGACGGGCAAGATCATCAATTTCGGTGAGTTGAGTTCCGAGACGCAAGCGGAACTCACCAAGGCGGCGCGGCAGACGAGCAAAGCCCGTGTCGACAAGATCTACGAAGGCATCGGAATTCCCAAAGTCGAGATCTTGATGGCGACCAATGACGGCGAGGATGTCAAAGGTGAAGACCTCAGAGCGACGAAGGCGGGAACCGATGAACAGGGAAACCCAGAAGTCGAGTTCCGCATCAAGACGAACGCTGCATCGCGCTTCGCGAGCTTGACATCGCGATTCAAGCCAGACCCCGTCACGAGCCAGAACTATCACTTGGGAATCATCCTCGACGACGAACTCCTTTCGGCGCCGACGATTCAATCGACCATTTCGGACAATGGACGCATCACCGGTAATTTCACCTATGCAGAGGTGACGTCGCTGGTGGAGATTTTGGAAGCGGGAACAATGCCCGCCAAAATCAATCGGGATCCCCTGCGCGAGAGCCAGACAAGCCCGCTCTTGGGTGAAGATATGATCAACAAGAGCAAATGGGCGATGGGGATTGGCTCTGCGCTCGTACTCATTTTCATGGTGGCCTATTATCGCTTTGCAGGTTTTATCGCTTGCTTGGCGGTCGTCGCCAACTTGTTTTTTACCATTGCCCTTATGATCGGCATGTCGGCGGCGCTCACGCTGACCGGTATCGCGGGCATGGTGCTCACCGTCGGTATGGCGGTGGATGCGAACGTGCTCATTTACGAACGCATGCGAGAAGAGACCGCCAAGGGCGCGTCACTGCGGATGGCGATTCGCAATGGTTTTGATCGCGCGTTTACTACGATCCTTGACTCCAATCTTACGACAATTTTGACAGCTGTCATTCTGTACTTTATCGGGACGGCGCAAGTGAAGGGATTCGCGGTCACGCTCATTTTGGGCATCATCACGAGCATGTTTACTGCTTGCTACGCAACTCGCATCGCCTTTGATATCGCCGAACGGATGCGTTGGTATCGCAAGATCAACTTTGCAGCGTGGATCGGTGTGCCGAAAGTCGATTACGTGAAGATCATGATTCCGGCAACGATCCTATCGGTCGTTTTAATCGTCGTTGGCATGGGCGCATTCTTTGCTCGGGGCCGCGGTGTCTATGACATCGATTTCAATGGCGGCACCTCGGTGATCGCCACGCTCAAAGCAACGATGCCGATGAATGAAGTTCGCGAGCGGCTCAATAAGAACTTTGAGGGCGTTGAGCAAGATGGCAATAAGGCGACCTATACCCTCACCGGCATTCGTGCTGTGCAAGGTGTAGAGGATGGGCGAATCTGGAAGATCGATTCGTCGCTGCTCGATGAGACGAAGCTTCAGGACGTTGTCAAAAATAGTTTCAGTCCTGAAAGCGGCGCACAGCTCACTGTGCATAATCTTAAAGAAGCTTCCTTCACTCAAGAAGAAGTTCTGCCTCCGCCAACCGTCAGCGCAGAAGCTCCCGCCAAAGACACGGAAGCGGGTAAGGACGCTACTTCCGTCGATCCAAAGAAGGAAGAAGCGACTCCGCCCGAATCGACGAAGGTGGAAGAAGCAAAACCAGAAGCAACCAAGCCAGAAAGTGAAAAACCAGAAGCTGAAAAACCAGATGCTCCCAAGGAATCTGGTGAGCAACCGGCCGCAGGTACGGAAACTCCGCCGGTGACGCCCAAGGAAGAGACCCCGAAGCAGCAGACATCTTTGTCAAAGAGGTTTGGGTCGCTCATTGCTGCTCGGGCATCTTCGACGGTGTTGCTGACAGGTCTCCTTCAAGAAGGTGAAACGAAACCAGCCGCTCAAGAACCGGCCAAGAAAGAAGAACCAAAAACGGAAGAGAAAAAGGAAGAAGCCAAGCCAACGGAATCGCCCGTCGAAGGCGAAACGAAGACGGCATCGCAGGATGTCAAACCCGCCGACACCAATGCTGGACCGCAACTGCCTCCTGTTGAACCTGCTCCACAAGCGAAGCCAACGGTCTCACGATTCCTGACCAAAGCAAAGCTCACATTCGATGAAAAGATCGACGGGTATGTGCTGAAAGAGAAAATCAAGGCAATCGCAGCGACCGAGAAAGTAGACCTGGGCGAAATCACGACGAAGTCGCTCGATTCGGAATCGAATAGTGCGCTAACTTGGCAAGTCTCGATGCGCTGCGAACAACCCGTCGCGGAAAAGGTGATTGCCAAGCTCAAGGAAGAACTTCCCAAGGAACCGGTTTGGGCATCTTCCGATAAGATCACCGGACAAGTCGCGGCCGATGCGCAAAAATATGCACTCATCGCGCTACTCCTCAGTATGGTTGGCATCGTCGGCTATGTCTGGTTTCGATTCGAACAACTGAGCTTTGGATTCGCGGCGGTTGTCGCGCTGATTCATGACGTGCTCATAACGCTTGCGGCGATTGGCATCAGTGCGTATCTCGCGCCTTATTTTGGATTCTTGCTCATTGATGAATTCAAACTCAACCTCCCCGTTGTGGCGTCAATTTTGACGCTGGTTGGTTACTCGATTAACGATACGATTGTGACCTTTGATCGTATTCGCGAAGTGCGCGGAAAGAGTCCGAATTTGACGCCTGAGATGATTAACCTCAGTGTCAATCAAACGATGAGCCGCACGATCTTGACGTTCCTTACCGTGTTTATCGTGGTCGTGATCCTCTACATCTGGGGCGGAGAATCAATTCACGGCTTTGCCTTCTGCATGGTCATCGGTAGTGTCGCGGGCGTTTACAGCTCGATCTTCATCGCCTCACCACTTCTCCTTCTGCTCAAGCCGAAGGTGGTTGTTCCGACCAAGTAAGGCTGAGTGGGGGGCTCTCTGGCGCGAGGCCCCTCTCCCGGATATATTCCCAAGGCATCACGATCGTGCCTTGGGAATGACCTCTCAACTTTCGCCGTCCGCGATCCGATTTGCGAAGAGTTCATTCGCATGCGGACAGGGCGACTATGGCGACTCCGACTACGGTTCCGGCTCCCGAGAAACTTCCTTCGTCGCTCGAACTGCGGACCAAGCGCTGGACCGCCGTTGCCGTAGTCTGCTTTATGGGCTTGCTGGCTGCGCTTCCTTTTCGCTCTGCGCCACCTGTTCCGTCTGCAACGGTCGCTTCGAGCCATCGCGAGCGGTCGCTCCGCTTTCGGGCTGAAGCCGCAGAGCCGACGGCAACCACGCGACTCGCTGCCGAACCGCCTAAAGCAAGTGTTCAACCTGTTCGTTCGCAGCCAAAGCCAGCGATTTCAACGCCCTCTGTTTCATTGGAATCGCCGATCACCAGTCATGTCGCAGAGACGAACGAGCCAGCGGCTGTGGCGGAACCCATCGCTACAAAACAAGTCGGCGAGCCTTCTCTAGTTGATTCAACCTGGCGCTCAAAGGCATCTTCAGCGGCTGGCAACATTCCGAAAAGCTGCGTCGCGCAGAAGGGTGAAAATCTGATGGACATCGCCGAGCGAGTGCTGGGCGATCGGCTTCGTTGGAAGGAATTAGTAGAGCTCAATCCCAAGTATCGGTCAGGATTTGATGAGGTGGTTGAAGGGGAAGAGATTTTGACGCCGGGCAGTCGGTAGTGGCAGCAGGTTGGCGATGCCCCGTCGAACGCCTCAGCCACAGTAACTGGGCGGAGGACGAGTGAGTGTTTCGGCGATCATGGTTGCTGAGATTTTCAATGAGCGTTGCAGCTATTCCGTGATTTTAGACCTGTCCAGGGAGCCCATTTGGCGCAATTGGCGTATTGCGAGTCAATTGCTTACCCATCCACCACGGCTTATGATTGGTGGTGGTGAATCCTCCGTTAGGGCCTTTCTATTTGGCCTTAACCTCCCTCCCGCCTTCTGAGTCCCGCCATGCGGTTTTTTGTTGCCGGCTTTCCGGTCATCACGCTGTTTGTGTTGACGGGTTTTTTGAACTGCGCAATCGCCCAAGATCCGCCGAAGGATGCTCCTGCGGCAGAGGTGAGTTACGTCAAGCAGATACGTCCGATCTTCCAGGAGCATTGCCAGGGCTGCCATCAGCCGACCAAAGCCGAGGGCGGCTATGTGATGACGAAGGTTGACGCGCTGCTCAAGGGGGGCGAGTCGGGAGAGGTAGCTGTTGTCGCTGGCGATTTAGCCAAAAGTCATTTGCTCGGCCAAATCACGCCCAAGGGTGGCATGGCCGAGATGCCGAAGGGGAAACCTTCTTTGGCGGCGGTCCAGATTGAGCTGATTAAAACTTGGATCGCGCAAGGAGCGAAGGATGATTCGCCGGCGTCGGACAAGCTCATGTTTGACGCTGAGCATCCGCCCAATTATATCGCTCCGCCGGTTATCACTGCGCTCGATTATTCGCCGGATGGGTCACTGTTGGCGGTATCGGGTTATCACGAGGTGCTTTTGCACACAGGCGACGGGAGCAAACTGGTTGCACGGTTTGTGGGGCAATCGGAGCGAATTGAAGCGGTGAAGTTTTCTCCCGATGGCAAGTTGCTGGTGGTCGCGGGAGGCTCGCCGGCGCGGCTTGGTGAACTACAAGTTTGGAATGTCGCCGAAAAGAAGTTGAAGTACTCGCTCAATGTTGGGTACGACACGCTATATGGCGCGACCTTTTCGCCCGATGGCAAATTGATTTCGTTTGGCTGCCCCGACAACACCGTGCGGGCGATTGAGACGGAGTCGGGTAAGCAGGTGCTCTTCAGCGGGGCTCATAGTGATTGGGTGCGGGATACGGTTTTCTCCTCGAAGGGGGATTATCTGATTAGCGTGAGTCGCGATCGATCGATGAAGCTGCTCGAAGTGGCGACCCAGCGATTTGTGGACAACATCACCAGCATCACGCCGGGTGCTCTCAAGGGCGGTCTGGAGTCCGTCGATCGGCACCCAGCGAAGGATGAACTCCTTTGCGGCGGCGCTGATGGAACGCCTAAGATTTATCAAATGATCCGCACCAAGGCGCGCGTCATTGGCGACGACTTCAATTTGATCCGTGCTTTTCCGGCCTTGCCAGGGCGACTCAATACGGTGGCCTTTGATAAGACAGGCGATCGGATCATCGCGGGCAGCAGCCTCGATGGGAAAGGTGAAGTGCGAATATACAAAACGGCCGATGCTCAGCAACTCGTGAAACTCGAAATTCCCGAGGGGGGCATTTTCGCGGCGGTGTTTAGTCCCGCCGGCGATGTCGCGGCGGTAGGTGGTTTTGATGGCATGATTCGACTCATTTCGACGGCGGATGGGAAGTTAGTCAAAGCGTTCGCTCCGGTGGAAATCACGGCGGCGACCGCGAAGCAGTAGTCTTGGCATCAGGAATTTCAGGCAAACGGCTGGCCCACAAGGAAGCGATAATGTTGAGAAATTGTTCGATATTCGTAATGATCATTGCGTTCTGCTCCAATATCGCTTGGGGGGCGGACGATGCCGAGAAACTGCCTGAATCGCTGAAGGTGAAGTCGATTGCCGCGACGCCGGCTACGATTTCGCTTGCTGGGCCGCATGCGTACCGGCAGGTGCTGATCACCGCGACGCTCGAAAGCGGCGAGGCAGCCGATGTGACTCGGATGGTTGAACTGGTGGGGGAACCGAAGGTGGTTTCGCTGACGGCGAATCGCTTGGTCGCTGCGAAGGCGGATGGGAAAGAGGAACTGACTTTTCGTTATGGCGCTTTGGAAGTCAAAATTCCGGTTGAAGTCACCGCAACCACTCAATCGAGCGCGGTTAGCTTTGTGAAAGACATTCAGCCCGCGATGTCAAAGATGGGTTGCAACGCGGGCACCTGCCACGGCAGCGCACAGGGCAAAAATGGCTTTAAGCTTTCGCTGCGGGGCTACGACCCGATTTATGATCATCGTTCGCTGACTGATGAACTCTCCGGTCGGCGATTCAATCGCGCGGCGCCGGATCAGAGTTTGATGTTGCTCAAGGCTTCGGGCGGCGCGCCGCATGTCGGCGGGGTGCGTACGAAAGTCGGCGAGCCGTATTACCAACTGGTGCGAGCTTGGATCGCCGAAGGTGTGAAGCTCGATTTGGCCACGCCTCGGGTTACGAAGATCGAAATCTCGCCACAGGGACCGATGGTTCCGCTACCGGGAATGAAGCAGCAGATGACGGTGACAGCGACCTTTGCCGATAACAGCACACGCGACGTGACGCGCGAGGCATTTGTCGAGAGCGGCAATATCGAGGTCATTTCGGCGGATGATAAGGGTGTGGTCACGACGCTACGACGCGGTGAAGCGCCGATCTTGGTGCGCTATGAAGGTTCGTATGCGGCGACGACGATCACCGTGATGGGCGATCGCACCGGTTTCGCGTGGATTCAGCCGCCGGTCAATAACTACATCGATGAGATGGTTTACAAGAAATTGCAGCGGGTCAAAGTTGTGCCTAGCGATATCTGTACGGACGATGAGTTTGTTCGCCGCATTTATTTGGACATGACGGGGCTCCCGCCAAAAGCGGAAGTGGTGACGGCATTCCTCGCCGACAATCGCGAGACAAAGATCAAACGCGATGAACTGATCGACCGGCTAATCGGCGGACCAGAGTTTGTAGATTTTTGGACCAACAAATGGTCAGATCTTTTGCAGGTCAATCGTAAGTTCCTGGGAGAAGAAGGATCGAGCGCGCTGCGGGAATGGATCAAGCAGAGCCTCGCCAATAACCAACCTTATGATCAATTTGCGTATGAAGTGCTGACTGCGACGGGATCGAATATCGAAAATCCGGCGGCGGGCTACTACAAGGTGCTGCGCGATCCCGCGGCGGCAATGGAGAACACGACCCATCTCTTCATGGCGGTGCGCTTCAACTGCAATAAGTGCCACGATCATCCTTTCGAAAGATGGACGCAGGATCAGTATTACCATCTCTCCTCTTACTTCGCCCAGATTGGCCGCAAGGAAGACCCAGCCTTCGCTGGACGGACAATCGGGGGCTCTGCGGTCGAGGGCGCCGCGCCGCTCGTGGAAGTGATCTATGACTCGGGCGCGGGCGAAGTGACACATGAGCGAACGGGACAGGTTGCCGCACCATCGTTTCCTTTCGCGCATAGCGATGTTGCGCCGCCGACAGCGGCGCGACGCGCACAATTGGCCAAGTGGATTACGTCGAAAGAGAATCAGTATTTCGCCAAGAGCTATGTGAATCGCGTCTGGGGCTATCTGCTCGGCGTTGGGTTGATTGAGCCAATCGATGATATTCGCGCGGGTAATCCGCCGACGAATCCAGAGTTGTTAGACGCGCTGACAAAGGACTTCATCGCCAGTGGCTTCAATGTGCAACATATGTATCGCACGATCTGCAAATCGCGGGCGTATCAGCATTCCTTCCGTAGCAATCCCTTTAACGCCGATGATGAGATCAATTATTCACATGCGATTCCGCGTCGATTGCCGGCGGAAGTGCTTTATGACGCGATTCATACCGCGTCGGGTTCGAAGCCGAGAATCGCCGGCGTGCCTGTGGGCGTGCGGGCGACCGAATTGCCGGACGCAGGTGCAACGGATCCGTTCCTTGAAGACTTTGGGCGGCCAGTGCGGGAGAGCTCTTGCGAATGCGAGCGGTCGACGGGCATGGTCCTTGGACCAATTATGAAGCTAATCAATGGGCCGATGATTTCGGAAGCGCTTACTGATTCGAACAGCGAATTGACGAAGTTAGTCGCGAGCGAACCCGATGACGCGAAGGTGGTCGAGCAAGTGTTCTTGCGATTCCTGTCGCGAAAGCCGACCGAGCGGGAAGTGCAACTTGCGGTCGAAGCGTTTGCGAAGGCGGGGGATGATATCGGCAAGCTTAAGGGCGCTCTTGCGGCTCAGGAGGCCGAGCTCGATAAGAAACAGGTCGCTTGGGAGGCAGGATTTGGGACGAATGTGCAATGGTCGCCGGTCGAGGTTTTGGAGACGCAATCGGCGGCGGGGGCGACTTTCAAGAAACTAGATGACGGTTCGCTGTTGGTCGAAGGAAATCGGAATAAGGATCTCTACACGATCAAAATCAAGACAACGCTGCCCAATATCACCGGGCTAAGGCTTGAGGCGATTGCTGATGATTTGCTGCCCAATAAAGGGCCGGGTCGTGCGGATGATGGGAACTTCGTCGTCAACTCCTTGAAGGCGACGATCGCTCCGCTGGCCGATGCGGCACAAGCGAAGCCGGTCGAGTTTTTGGAGTCGACAGGGAATTTTAGTCAGGATGCATATCCAGTTTCGTCGCTCGTTTCGGCACAGCCGCAAAACGGGTGGGCAGTCGCGCCGAGGATGGGGCAGTCGCACTTCGCTTATGTCGCCTGTAAGACTCCGCTAGGTGATGCGGCGGGGAGCATCTGGACGATTCAGCTTGATCAGCAGTTCGGGACCGGGCAACACTCCCTGGGGCGGTTTCGGTTTTCTGCAACTACTTCGCAGGGACCGGTCCGGTATCAAGAATTGCCTGCCGATCTGATGGCGATCGTTCAGAAGCCGGCGACAGATCGTTCGGCGGAAGAGAAAGCTAATCTAGCGGCGCACTTCCGCAAGAATGATATCGAGTATTCCCAGCTCAACGAACGGGTGCGAATTGCTGAGGGGCTCGCGACCAACAAACGACTCGTGGGCGTACAGGACTTGGCATGGGCGCTGATCAACAGCCCGGCGTTCTTGTTTAATCGGTGAGTGCTCGTGGGGACTGCCGAGCACGACGGTTTCGATCGCCGGCCGGGCTCAATTGGATGGCAAGCTTATTTTTTTCGCTTTCATCCAATCGCAAACGGGTCGCCATTTCTGGCGACCCGTTTGCTGGCGGAAATGCGCATCTAGCGTTTGGGTCGACCGACCCGCGCGGCTTTCCAGCCTCAATGTTTTGGATGGGCTGTGCTTAGCAGCAGCCGAATTTTTCTAGTTTGGCGCGGAGGGTATCGGCGGTGAAAGGTTTGACGAGGTAATCGGAGACGCCGGCTTGGATCGCTTCCATAACGCGGCTTTTTTCCGCTTCGGTGGTGACCATGATGATCGGCACGTCTTTATTCATCGTACGGATTTCTTGGATCACTTGGAGGCCGTTTTTGCCGGGCATGTTCCAATCGGTTAGCACCAAGTCGATGCCGCCGGCCTGAAACATTTTGACGGCTTCCTCGCCATCCGCCGCTTCCGTGGCGGTCGGAACACCGACGGCCTGAAGGGAACGCAGGATGATCTTGCGCATGGTGCTCGAATCGTCAGCGACCAGAACGTTCTTGCTCATGAAACGAATTCCCGCGAAGTGAAAGATTGTCTGCCAATTCTGCGGCGCTGCTCCCGTCGTGGTGCGCCTGCCTTGTGGCGTAGGGAACCTTAGCTTTTGCAGAGCTGAAGTCAAAAACGCGACTCAATTACGGCATGTCACATACCACGCGGGCGGCATAACCCGCACCATCGCGCCAGAGCGCTAATCGCCTTTGGATTCTTCTGTTGAGTCGCCGTTTGCAATGCGTTTAGCTTTTTTCGCTAGGTGTCGTTCGCGGAGGAATTCCACTGCCATGGGCAAAACGGAGATGAGCACGATTGCTACGACGACGAGTTCGAAGTTCTTCTTGACGATTTCGGTGCGTCCGAACAAATAGCCAGCAAAAAGGCAAATAAAGACCCAAGCCACTCCGCCAATCAAATTGTAAAGAATGAATTTCGAATAATTCATCGATCCCATGCCGGCAACAAAAGGAGCAAACGTCCGTACGATGGGCACAAATCGAGCAAAAATAATCGTTTTGCCGCCATACTTTTCAAAAAAAGCATGTGTTTTCTCCAGGTGCTTTTTTTGGATGAAAGGGAGCTTCGTTCCGAAACATTGGCCCATGTGGTAATTGACCGTGTCGCCAAGGACTGCGGCAACCGACAAAAGGCCTGCAAGCAGCCAGATATTTAGCCCTTCTACGGGTGGAGCGGCGACCGCGCCGGCCAAAAAGAGTAGAGAATCGCCTGGGAGGAACGGAACAAAGACTAATCCCGTTTCCGCAAAGATGATTAGAAATAAGACCGCATAGCTGTAACCCCCGAGGTCGGCGACAAGCTTTTGAATCTTGGCGAGGTCGAGGTGGAGTACGAAATCGAAAAACTGCTGCATTGAGCGACTCTAACAAAGTGGAAACCAAGAGCCAGTAAAGAATTGCGTATCGTCGTCGGCTTGTCTACCATCGGGGCTTCTCTCCCCGAAATTCGCCTTGCCAGGGCGGATTCGCAGCCCATGGCGCCGACGAATGAGTGAGAACGAGCCCGTAGTAGAGCAAAAACCGCCTAAGCATGTCGCCGCGGGCGAGTTGCCGGCTTGGGAAGTGGATGAATTGCCGGAGCCGCCGTCGATGCGGTGGGGCATCAAGGATGTGATTGGGCCGGGCTTTATGATGGTCGGCGCGGCGATAGGGGGCGGCGAATGGCTGATGGGGCCGAAAGTCGCGACCGATTACGGTGGCTCGATCATGTGGCTGGCGCTGATGAGCATCGGGCTGCAGTTGATTTACAACGTCGAAGTCATTCGCTACGCCAACTATTGCGGCGAATCGATGTTCGTTGGCTTCTTTCGGCTCTTTCCGGGGCCGCGGGTTTGGGCCTGGTTTTATCTGTTTGTCGATTTCTTTGGTCTTTGGCCTTACTTGGCGGCTTCCGCTGCGGTGCCGATCGCGGCGGTGTTCTTGGGGCATGTTCCCGAGCAGCCGATGACCAATTACATGACGACGCAGCAGATTGTTGCGGCGACGAATCTCGATGAATCGCTCGTGGAGAAGATTCGTTCGCAGCCGAAGGCATTTGCACAAACAGCCAATTCGCAGAAGGGGATCGCAGCTTATCCGGCGCCCTTTTTAGATCAGATGAAGAGCGACAAAGACTTGGTTCGCTACATTTCCTTCGCTGTTTTCCTGTTGGCGTTTGTTCCGCTGCTCATTGGAGGGAAGATTTACAATGCGCTGGTGAAGATCATGACTGTGAAGATCTTCATTGTGCTGATCTATCTGACTTTTGTGGCCCTCGTTTATGTGAAATGGGGCACGTGGTTTGAGATCTTCGCGGGATTCTTCTTCTACAGCACCACACCTTCGGGAACCTATCAGTTTCAGTTCATTCGAGGCGGCATCTACAATCTTTTGACAACTGGTGATATCGCGCTCGTCGGCGCTTTTGCGGCCATTGCCGGGCAAGGGGGCATGAACAATGCTCAGTTCGCCAGCTACGCGCGCGATCGCGGGATGGGTATGGGAAGCAAGACCGGAGCCATTGGCAGTATCGTGGGCGGCCGCGACTTGGCCCTCGCTCATACCGGAAAGTGTTTTCTCATCTCGGCAGAATCGATGAACCGTTGGCGCGGCTGGATGCGACTCGTATGGCGCGATCAAGTGGCGGTTTGGATGGTGGGGTGCATTTTGGGGATGGCGATTCCGGCGCTCGTATCGCTCGAGTTCTTGCGCGGGATGCAGCTGCAAGACAATGAAGTCGCCGCGAAGATGGCCGATGCGCTGCGCGATAAGACTCAGATCGCGTTCATGTGGTATGTCCCGCTGATCGTCGGGTTTTTTGTGCTTGCACCAACGCAGGTGACGGCCACCGAAGGGCTTGTTCGGCGCTGGACGGAGGTTTCTTGGAGCGCGAGCAAGCGACTGTCGGGGCTGCATGGCAAGCAAGTGAAGTATGTCTACTTCACGTTACTGGTGGCTTACCTTTTTTGGGGGCTGTTTGTCTTGCTTTACTTGGGTGACCGGCAGATTTTGATTGTCAAAGCGTCGGGCGTCATTATGAATGCGGCGCTGGGGCTTACGGCGTTTCATACCTTGGCGGTCAATTGCATTTTACTGCCGAAGGAAGTGCGACCTAATTGGTTCATGCGAATCGGAATGGTACTGTGCGGACTATTCTTTATCGGCATCGCGGTGGTGACGACGCCGAAGACGGTTCGGGAATTAAAGGATCGGCTTTTCCCGCCACCGGCAACGGCATCGAAGTAATTCGGCTATAAAACAGGATTCTTACAGAGCCTGCCAGCCTTGGTTGCTTGTGGTTTTTGAACATATTTGATGATCCGCGAAAAAATATTGGCGGGAGTTCGGTTAACTTAACGGTTAGCTAATTGATCACACTTCTTGTTCCTTAATGAAAGGCGAACTCATTTGGAAACCGGCGTCATTATCGGTTGCACGGTACTCTTATTAAGTCTTGTGGCTGGCGCTTGCGCCATTTTTTTGCGCGGAAACAAGAGCAGCAACATCAAGCTGATGGCGGCTGTGCTTTGGTTTGGCGTAGCAGTCTTACTCTTGGTGGGTGTGGCGGGAATTTGGAATTGCATTCAGACTGGAAACTGGTCGGGAAGCGCGATGCCCTTGGGCATGATCGCATTAGCGATCTGCAATATCAGCTTGGTATCCAGAATTAGCAAAATGCCGGCCTCGAAGTGATGCATAACGCGAGCCTTTGAATAATCCGCCTTTAGCTGGCCAGGCTCGATAACGCAGTGCTCCATCGAACACCCGGACCGCATAACTGTTCGTTTGGACTCGGGCGGTTCAGCAGGTACACAAAAAAAGCCTCATTCGATTTGTCGTCGAATGAGGCTTTGGATTGATTCTTTTATCGAAGGCTGCTGTTAGCGAAAGCCGGCAGACTAGTAACGGCCACCGCCGCCGCCACCGCCATATCCGCCGCCGCC
>JBKJSI010000766.1:0-7755 GCA_046595915.1 Pirellulaceae bacterium | reverse complement strand
ATGCGCCACGGTAATTGGAACTGCGCCCATTGAAAAATCGCCCTTCTCTTCAGCTTGTTTGTACGATTCCAGCGTCGTACTTCGCTCGCTACACGCCCTTTTGGGGAGCAACGATGTTACTCTGGGGGGCAGTTAGGTAAAAGGCCGTAAAATTAGCGGTTTCAGCGTGAAAATCCCGTCATCTCACGCTATACGGCTTCTTCAATCAACCGGCGGAAGGTTTCTTCAGGCAATCCGAGCGCCGGCGCGAGTTCGCGGAGTTGTTCGAGTTTCTTTGGCGAAAGCTCGCCGCTGGCGGAAGCGACCAAAAATGCACCTCGGACGATTGCTTCTTTGGCTGGCGAGGTAAGTCGTGGCGCCAGCCGCTCGCACTGGCCGATCATGGTGACGTTCGATTGCCTTAGGCCTTCGAGGGCTTTCGCAATCTCCAAGTCAGCGAGATCACAGCCAATGGTGTCGCGATAGACCGTTTTCAAGATCGCGATTTCGTCGTCATCAATCGAGCCATCCGCCAAAATCAACCGCAGCAAAAGGTCTCGCAGGCCGCGGGCGAAGACGGCGGCGCTTTCCTCTTGGCCTTGGAAGAGGACGAACTCGGGAAACGTTTCGCGACAGTGGTGGCAGACGACGCGATCGTCGGTTGCTAGGAGCGGAAATAGTGGGGCGCCGTAGAGGGTGAACCACCAGCGCCCGTGCTCGCGATTGAAGTGGCGCTCTTTTTGACACTTGGGACAGTGAAACAGGCCGCTGGAAACGACTTTGTAAATCGGCTTGGACCAGAGGGAGGGAGTCATTTCGCGAGACGCTTTTTCATGATGCCTAAATGATGTCGGGCGTGACCGAGGGTCATGTAGGCCAGCGCGTTCACAGTAACAGGGGCATCACTGGCGACGCCGCGTCTCAACCACGCTTCGGCGGGCAGCGATTTGAAGAACAGGATCGAAGCTTTGCGAAGGTGGGCGAATTCTTCGACGAGGTCGGCGAAGGGGATTCGCTTGAACTGGGCATTCTTGTCGAAGTCCATTTCATCGAACCCATAAAGCGGGCGTTCGTCCCCTCGGGCGAACCAGAGGGCGCGGAACGTGAAGACACGCTCTCCGTCGAGAATATGGCCGAGGACTTCGCGGAAGGTCCAGGTATAAGGAGCGTGCAGCACGAGTGAATCAGGCTCGGAGATGCTTCGCAGGAATGCAAGTGTCGGTTCGTAGTCTGCATCGAACGCGGCGAGGAGGTTTTCTTCGGGGACTTTGCTCACGTAGGTGTCGTAGTAGTTGGCGTATTCATCTGCGGCTGGACGCGGCATGAGTTTTCCCTGTTATTCGAAGTAGTGCGGCTAGATAGTTTCGGCAGTCGGTTCTTCTACGGCGGCGATCATCTTGCCGCGTAATAAGGAGCGAGTGAGATCAGCTTTTTCGGTGACTAGGCGGTCTTCGTGAAACACCACGGGATCCCCTTCGCGGGAAGGTACGAACGTTGCGATGAGGCGGCCATCCTCCACGAGCAAGAAATTGCGGTGCGATACGGCGACGCGCGGTGAATCGTCGAGGATGCCGAAGACGTTGAGCGGATCGCAGGCCGATAGTACGACGGGCGAGAAGGCGGGTGGATTGTCACGCACCGCCCGTAAAGCGGTGATGGTTGGCTCCAAGGCGAACTGCTGTCCTGCCAGCATAGAAACGAAGCGTCCGCCGCGAACTTCGCCTCGGGCTTCCATGCGTCTCAGGATCGCATGCAGATCGCGCCAAGGCGGAGCGTGCTTTTCAAGGAGGACCGTGTCTCGACAAATGACTCCCCAGCGACGCAGCAGCGCGTGGCACCATGCGGTTAGCCGATCGATTTTTTCGATGGGCGGCAACACCGGCGGGAAGGCGGACCAGCGCCCGCCCGGCGCGAGGGCGGCGTGTTTTCTGGCCCGGGATGAAGCGGCGGAAAGGGCAAAGAGCCGTCGAACGGCGGCGAAACTGTCGGAAGTTGCTAGTCCTGCGCCGGCCAGTTCGCGGAGGGCATCATCGAGTTGCGATGGTAATAGTCCAGCGACTTGGCGAAGCTCGGCGGGGAACAGAGCGCCTTTAGTTGCGAGGGCGGCGACGATATCTTTGGCTGACGAGGAGAGCGAGTCACTTGTCGGCGCCGTCAGGTGCGATTCGAGTAGCCAGGGAAGCGACTCGCGGCGGAAAATCGATAGCTGCGACGCGCGGGAGAGTGTTGCGCTGGTTGCATCTTCTTGGGATGCTTTGTTCAGTCTTCCCCAGAGGGCTTCTCCTTCCAAGAAGAGACCGTCGAGCTGCGAAGACTCATATTCACGCAGTCGAACGGGAATCAGCGAACCTTCCCAGACCGCGGCGGGCGCTTCCCAACCTTCGAGCAGTTCAATTACTTCGGCTGCATTGACTGGAACCGGCTGCCCCGCTGCGGCGACGCGCTGTTGCTCAAACAGAAAGCGGATGAAGTCGCCGATCGAAATCGGTTGAATCTTTTCGCGAAGACGATCGATGGTGCGACGATGAATTCGCGAGAGCAGCCGGCGCTCACACCACTGCCCTTCTTCCGCGCCGCCTTCCGGTGGAAAGGACTTGAGCCGGGCGTCGTAAGCGCCGCGCATCACGAGCCCTTCGCCCTCCAGCGCTTCCAAGCCAGCATGGGCGAGTGAGGTTTCGATGCCTAGGAGTTTGCCATAAGAAGAAGCGGTTCGTGGGCCGCGATGCAACACTTGCCCGCGCAGGAATTCGATGAGCGCGACATGGGACTCGATCGGCGTAAATTCGAAGGTCGAAGGTGGATCGATGATTGCGGCGGGAAAAAGTGCGGTCATCACGGGTAAACGTGTTGGCGAACACCAGTGCGTAACGCTGTCGCTTACCGCAATTTCGAGCGCCCGGCCTTGGGCCTTGAGTTCCTCCAGCATGAATCGCCATGGCTCGGCCTCCGAAGACGGTAAAGCCACCAAATCTTGCAGCACCTCCTCTAACTCCTCCGGGCTGCGAACCTCGGGCCAAGCTTCGATATTCACCTCGTCAATCGCGGGCGCATCGAGTCGCGCGAGGTCGTCGAATTCTCGTCCACCAAGCGAGCGGCGCGTTGATACAGCGCGGGTGCGGCGTTCTTCGAGCGGGGCGTCGTCGAGAAACGCGTAGGGATTCGCGTTGATCACTTCATGCGCCATGGGCGAAGGCTCGCGCGTTTCGGCGAGGACGATTTCGATTTCCCCATCGAAGAGCGAATGCAATGTCTTCATCCACTGGGGCGCATCCATCGCCTCTAATTGGCAATCTCGCATCGTTTGCTGAACGAGCGGATGGTCCGGGACTTTGACATCACCGTGATGATTTTCGAGGCAGCCGACTGTTTCGGGAAATGCGGCGGCGAGGAGATCGTCAGAGCGAAACTTTTGCAGGAAGATTGGCACGCGCTTGCCGCCATTACTGCGAGCGACGGCTAAGGCGCGAGTGACGTTGTGCCGCCAGCGCGTTTGAAAGACGGGCGCGACGATGATGGCTTGTTCTAAAATCTCCATCGCCTGTCGCGGGTGAAGCAACTTCGAGAGATTGTCGAGCGGCAGGCTGTGTTGAGGGCCCATCGAGAGCAAAAGGCCATTATCGATCGCAGCGGCTTGGAGTTCAAAGTCGAAGCTGCGGCAAAAACGTTTTCGGAGGGCGAGACCCCAGGGACGAGTGACTCGCGAGCCAAAGGGGGCGTGGACGACTAGCTGCATGCCGCCTGCTTCGTCGAAGAATCGTTCGAAGACGACTCGCTTGGTGGTGGCCACTGCGCCGACGGCGGCGATCTGCGCGGCGATATAGGCCATCGCCTGTTCGATTCCGCTAAGCGTTAGGCCGCATTCTTCTTGGAGTTTGAAGTGGCTCTCGCCATTGCGAGCGACATTTGCCATGTCGTCTCGGAGTTCGCCGAGCACTTCGCAGAGCTCGATCGTGCGACCCGGGCCTTCGCCAAACCAGAAGGGAATCGATGCGGGCGCACCCTTCGCATCGGCGACGGTCAATTCTCCGCCGCGCATGAAGAGGATGCGTAGCGATTGATTTCCTAAGTGAAAGACATCGCCGGCCGAGCTGTCGATGGCGAAGTCTTCGTCGACGGTGCCGACGAAAGTCCCCTCTTCCAGCATGACGCGGATTTCCCCTTTTTCCGGAATCGCGCCGCCGGAGAGGAGCGCGCGAAGCCGGGCGCCTTTTTTGGCGCGCATCTGGCCGCTGGCGGGATCTCGCACGAGCCATGCGCCGCGACGTGTTCGCGGATCGACGCCTTCCTCCAGCATCTTGATGACGCGGTCGAATTCTTCGCGAGATAGATCTCTATAGGGATCTGCTCGCCGAACTTGCGCGAAGAGCTCATCCATCGTCCGCGGCTCACAGGCGAGCTCGGCGACGATTTGCTGCGTCAAAATATCGAGAGGCTTTTGCGGGATGATGATGGCGTCGAGTTGGCCGCGTTTCACTGCGCGGACGAGGGCCATCGATTCCAATAGCTCATCGCGCGTCAGAGGGAAGATGCGGCCTTTGGGTGTTTTGCCAAGGGAGTGACCCGAGCGACCAACGCGCTGGAGAAATGCAGCGATCGAGCGAGGTGAATTGATTTGGCAAACGAGATCGACGTGGCCGATATCGATGCCCATCTCGAGCGATGCCGTCGCGACGATCGCTTTGAGGCGGCCTTCTTTGAGTGCTTGCTCGGCATTGAGTCGCGTTTCTTTGGATAGACTTCCGTGGTGCCCTGCGACATGGTCTTTCCCGAGCAGTTGCGTGAGGCGATAAGAAAGTCGTTCCGCAAGTCGGCGCGTGTTCACGAAAATCAGCGTGCTGCGGTGGCTTTCGATGAGCTCGATTAGCCGTCCATAGACAACATCCCAATCCTCGCCGGAACAAACGGCCTCGAGTTCATCGATTGGCGTTTCGACGGCGAGATCGAGATCGCGCACATGGCCAGCGTCGATGATTTCACAGGAAAAAAGAGAATCTTGCTTGCCGGTTAAGAATCGCGCGATGCGATCGAGAGGCCGCTGCGTTGCGGAAAGACCGATGCGCTGCGGCGGCGTTCCGATGAGGGATGTGAGTCGTTCGAGCGAAAGAGCCAAGTGCGAACCACGCTTGTCGCGGGCGAGTGCGTGAATTTCATCGACGATTACGGTCTTCACTTGTGAGAGCGTTTGCCGGGGGCGCTCGCTGGTGAGCATCAAGTAAAGCGACTCAGGCGTCGTCACCAAAATATGCGGCGGCTTTTTGACGAGCGCTTGGCGAACGTGCGCAGGCGTGTCGCCGGTGCGCACGGCGGCGCGAATCGCGGGGATCTCGATGCCGCGTTCTTTCGCCAGAGCAAGGATTTCCGTCAGCGGCTCGCGGAGGTTGCGCTCGATGTCGTTGCTGAGCGCTTTGAGCGGGGAGATGTAGAGAATTTCGGTTTGCGTGGGGAGTTCGCCGGCGATTGCTTTTCGAAAAAGCGTATCGATTGCGACCAGAAACGCGGTAAAGGTTTTACCCGAGCCGGTGGGTGCGGCGATCAAGGTGTTTTGGCCCGAAGCAATCGAGGGCCAGCCCCGCAGCTGAGGCTCGGTGGGCGTTGCGTACTTCGCGGTAAACCAATCGGCGACGATCGGATGGAAAAGCGAGTTTTGCATGAGGGGCAGTTTAGCCGACTGGACATGCGAACAGTAGCTGGGATCTGGAATTTTACAACTTCCAGGACGCCAAGTTAACCGCCAATCTGGTACATCGCGCGCTGCGGTCTTAGAAAATCGGGGGAGTCGATACCGTGGCCCGCTTTTTTTGCGGCGACGCTCGCTCGGATGAGGTTGGCGAGATCGTCGTTGGTGCCGTTGCCGCGAAGGAGGTGACGAGCGTCCCACTCTTCGGTGGAGAATAGACAGTTGCGAACTTGACCTTCGGCGGTAAGGCGAAGGCGGTTGCAGTCGCCGCAAAAGGGTTCGGAGATTGGGTTGATGAAGCCGATGCGGCCCGGACCGCTTTCGAATTCGAAGTCGGTTGCCGGTTGGCTGACATCTTCGCGGGTGATGGGGCGAAGTGGACCTAGTTCGCTTTCGATACGGGTGCGCATTTCTTCGCCGGTGAGGACTTGATTGCTTTGCCAAGCCTGGTCGGCATCGAGGGGCATGAACTCGATGAAGCGCATTTCATGCCCTTCGTTGCGAGCGAACTGCGTGAGCGGGATCAGTTCTTCTTCGGTGAGGTCTTTGATGGCGATGGCGTTAAGTCGGATTTCTTTGAAACCCACTTGCTTGGCAGCGTGAATGCCAGCGAGAACACGATCGAGTCCTTGGCGTCGGGAGATTTTGAAGAAGGTTTCTTCACTTAGTGTATCGAGGCTGATGTTGAGGCGATGAAGGCCGGCGTCCTTGAGTGCTTGGGCTTGTTCAGCGAGGAGGATGCCGTTGGTGGTGAGGGCGACTTCGTTGATGCCTTCGATTTGAACGAGCATTTCGACGAGTTTGGGCAAAGCTTCGCGGACGAGCGGTTCGCCGCCGGTCAGGCGGAGTTTGTTGATGCCGAGCGAGGCGGCGACTTGGGTGAAGCGGACGATTTCTTCGAAGGTGAGGATTTCGCTGCGAGGACGAAAGCGGACATTTTCCTCGGGCATGCAATAGAAGCAACGAATATTGCAGCGATCGGTCACGCTAATGCGCAGACTCGTGTGGACGCGTCCGAAGGTGTCGAGGAGGGGAGAGGGCATGCGTCTATTTTAGCAGCTTGCCTCGCTGGTGGGGTCCGTCCGACGCCCACAAAATCAGTTAATGCCGCTCAGCCGACCGCCAATAATCACCAACTACCAAGGTAGCGTATAGGTCCAGAATACCGGCAGCGCCCGATAGATGCCGCGAGTAAAGATCAGCTCAATTGCGTCATCTGTCAGCTGCACCGGGGTCTTCGGAATCACCACGACATCGAGATCACGAATCCAAATGTTGTCCGCTGGGATCGGCCTGGCGCCCACGACTGCGGCGCCGCGAATATCGAGCTTGGTGGCAATCAGCCGCCAATCGTCGGTTCGGCGGAAGACGACCATATGGCGAGAGTTGCCGCCATTCACGGGTCCGCCGGCCATTGCGAGAAGTTGCAATAGATCGGTCGGAGCATCGAGGGTGAATTTTCCGGGACTACGAACCTCTCCCAGCACAAAAGCATGCCGCGGCGCTCGTTGCGTCAATTGAACCGTGACCTGAACGTCTTTGCCAAACTGCTGCGAGTATCGGGTGTTGATTTCTCGAGTCGCTTCTTCTAGCGAGAGACCAACCAAAAAAGTATTGGGGATCTTGGGCAATTGAACCGTCCCATCGGGACTGACTTTGGCCGGACGGGTTCGGCCTTGAGTGCCGGCGCGAACATCGACCACCTTTTCGAGATCGGCAAGCCGAGCATTGACCGAAATGGGCTGTACGGTGAACACGGGGTTCACATAAACATCGTCATAGATCTTCTCAAGTCGCTCCTTGAGCTGCGTCACGGTGAGGTTCGCTGCCGCAATCGGCGGCTTGAGGGGCAGCACGATGGTGCCGTCGGGCTGCACTTCCACTTCTTCCTTGATTTCATCCGTCGGCGCGGAAGTGATCTTAATCTTGTCCTTCGCCATGAGGCGATACGGCGTGTCGGTCACTTCGGAGCTGATGTAGTAGACGAAATCAAACTGATCGTCGACGCGAATGCGATACTCTGGCACATGCTGAGTGCGCGGGGGACCAATGTACTCGCCGGGTCCATAAATGTCCCAAGGAATCGGCCGCCACTGATC